>CAYZJE010000498.1:0-6279 GCA_964478485.1 uncultured Syntrophobacter sp.
CTTTTGCGCGGCTCCAGTTCCTTCGCATTCGCTCAGGACAAGCTTTGCGGCCAATTTCCGAATCCGAATCTTCGCTCGCGACTCACGCCGCGCTGCCGCTGGTCGCGGCGAAGCGGCGCGACAACATATTCAAGGCCAACACGGTCAAGCCGAGCATGATGCCCGGCATAATCGCCAGCCACCAGGCCACGGCGAGATAGGCGCGGCCGCGGGCAATCAACAAGCCCCAAGTCGTCGCCGGTGGCTGCACGCCAACGCCGAGAAAACTAAGTCCGGCCTCCGCGAGCATGACATGGCCCAATTCAATGACGGCAAGTACCATAATACGCGGCGCCAGGTTCGGAAGAATGTTCGACCACAGCACACTCCAATCGGTCGCGCCCGTTGCCACCGCCGCTTCGACGAAAAGCGCACTGCGCAGACGCAAGGTTTCGGCGCGCACCAAGCGGGCAAACGCCGGCCAGATCAACGTCGGCAGAATGATCACGACGTTGAGCACCGTCGGACCCAACACGGTTAAGAAGAATATCGCCACCAAAAACATCGGCATGGCGGTTTGCGCTTCACAGAGCCGCATCACCAAGCGGTCCAGCGCGCCGCCGTAGTAACCGGCGATCATGCCCAAGGCGACACCGATCGCCATGCCGATAATGTTGCTGACGAGGCCGATGAAAAGCGTCAAGCGCGCGCCGGCGATCATGTTGGACAAAAGATCGCGGCCCAACTGATCGGTGCCGAGCCAATGAAAACCGCGGCTCGATGACGACAACGGCGGCAACAGCCGCGCCAGTACCTGCTGCGCCGTCGGATCGTAAGGCGCCAAGTCGCCGCCGGTCAGCGCGAACAGGGTGACGGTGAGTAAATAGCCGACCCAAATGACCCGGCCCGAACTAGCGAAGCGAACGATCGATCGCGCAGCGCGCGTACCGACTTGGCCACTCACATCGCTCGGCGCGCCAGCAGGAGTTTCTGAGATCGCCATAAGTTCGTTACCAGCACCGTTATTGACCACTGGTCGAGGATCGAGGATTGAGGATGGACGATCGATTAACAGAGGTCAGAAGTCGGAGGTCAGCGATCGGAATTGCCATCTTCGATCCTCGATCTTCTATCCTCGACCCTCTCGATCCTCAATCTTCCATCCTCTATCCTCGACGAGACCCCATCACTCCATCACGCCATTTCCCCATGGTTTTCCCTACGCCGCGCGAATCCGAGTGTCGAGATAACGGTACAGCAAGTCAACGACGCCGTTGGTGACGATGACAAAGGCGCCGGCGATGATGACGGCGGCTTGGAGCACGGGAAAATCTTGGCGCGACGCCGCGTGAATCATCAGCTGGCCGATGCCCGGCCAGGCAAAGACCACTTCGATCGCGAAGGCGGCGCCGCCCATCATGCGCACGTATTCCCAACCGATGGTCGTCAACATGGTGACCGCGATATTGCGCAGGATATGTTTCCAGAGAATCAGCCGTTCGGGGAGACCCTTGCTGCGCGCCACCAACGCGTAGGGTTTGGTCATCTCTTCAAAAGTAGCCGAGCGCACCAGCTGAAAGACCCGCGCGCCGTGAATGATCGCCAGCGCGCCGCCGGGCAGAATTAGACTTTGCCAGGACGTAAACCCGGATGTCGGCAAGGCGCCCAGTTGCACCGCGAAAATCACGATCAAAAGCAAGCCCAGCCAGAAATTGGGCACCGACAACGCCGTGATCGACAAAAAATTCGCGCAACGGTCGAGCGCGGACTCAGGTCGGGCGCCGGCGAGGACGCCGAGCAGCGAGCCGCCCAAAGCCGCGAACAGGAGACCGACCAAGGTCAACAAAACCGTCGCCGGCAACGCTTCGAGCACGACGGTTAAAGCGGGCCGGTCCTGCCAAAGCGATTGACCGAAATCGCCGCGCAGCAGCGAACCGAAGTAAGTGGCGAATTGTTCAGCGAACGGACGGTCCAAACCGAGCTGCCGCCTTAGCCGAGCGATCTCCTGCTCGCTGGCATCCACCGGCGCCATCAGCGCGGCCGGGTCGCCGATCATGTGACCGAGCACGAAAATCACCAGTGTGACCAGGAACAGGACGACGAGTCCATCGCGCAATCGCGCCAATAGGAAGGCAGGGAGCGAAGCTTGATTCAAGAAAAGATCCGGCAACTAGCAGTTTGCTGAAAAATTCTTTCGGAGTCCTTCGACAGGCTCAGGACGAACGGAGAGAGACTTGAAATGATTAAAATAATTCCGGTCATGCTGAGCTTGTCGAAGCATGTTCCACCTTTTTTCAGCAGCCTGCTACGGGCTGGCGCGCATGGCGGCGACGCGCACTTCGTCGTCGAGTCTGGGCTGCCAGTCCAAGCGCTTGGCCAAGCCGTAGATCAAGTTTTGCTGCAGCAGATAGATGGCATGAGGGCTTCTATTCAGCGTTGCCCAGACTTCTTGATAAAGCTGTTCGCGGGTTTTTTGGTCCAAGGTCTGAATCGCCTTGTCCATCAGCTCGTCGACTTTCTTGTCGCACAGCTTGCTCGAGGTGCCGTCGCAGGTGATATGCGACAGGATGCGCGAGGCGTCGAACCACTCGTTGGAGTTCCAGCCATATTTGAGGTCAAAAGCGTTGGCTTCCTTGCCCGGTATCCGGCCGAGCTTGCGATAGGCGTTCCACTCGTGCAGCTGAATCTTGACCTTGATGCCGACCTCTTTGAGTTGCGCGGCGACGAACTCCGAGGTTTCTTCGCCTTTTAGATAGCGCCCAATCGGCGCGTGTAGCACCAGTTCGAAACCGTCCGGATACCCCGCTTCCTTGAGCAACTCGCGCGCCCGCTTGGGATCGAATGGATAGGGTTTGAGCTTGGCGTTATAGCCCAACATGCCTTTAGCCAGATGCTGCGCATCCATCGGCCGGCCATGACCTTGATAGATCGTCTTGGCGAGCGTCACTTTATCCACCGCGAGATTGAGCGCGATGCGCACGCGCGGGTCAGCCAGCTCCTTTTTATGCGCGTTGAACTGGATGTAGCTGAACTCGGTGGCCGGCACGGAAATAAATTTTGGCGCCAGCTTGGCCTGCTCCGGCAAGAGATCCAACACCAGATCGATCTCGCCGGCTTGCAACGCCGAGATCTGGGTTTGCGGATCGGGGATGACGCGGACGGCGAACTCTTTAATTGACGGCTTTTCGCGCCAATAATTTTCGTTGACCGCCAGTACGATCTCGCGGCCGCGGTCCCAACGGACAAATTTATAAGGCCCGGTGCCGATCGGCGTCACGCCGAAGTTTTTTTCCTTGGCCGCCTTCGGCGGCACCATGACCAGCTGGGTCATCTGCACCGGCAGCACGGCATTGCTGCCGTCGGTCATGACGTCGAGGGTATTTTCGTCGACCGCCTTGGCGCCTTTGATATTTTCAATGTACGAAGCGCGCTGGGTCTTGTACTCTTTGTCAACGATCCGATTGACGCTAAACGCGGCGGCCTCGGCATTAAACGGTTCGCCGTTGTGAAACTTGACGTTCTTTTTCAAGTTAAAACGCCAGGTGGTATCGTTGACCGCCTTATAACTGTCCGCCAGCCAGGGAATCACTTGGCCGTTGGCGCCGCGGTCCAAGAGGCTTTCGAAAATATTGCCGCTGGCGACCCGGGAATTGCGGTCGATGACGGCCTGGCCGTCCAAGGTCGAGGGTTCCGTGCTCACGGCGATCACCAGCGGTCTCGACGGTTTGGCCGCCGCACCCAAAAAGCAAAATGCGCTAACGGTGAACAAAGCGAGATTCTTTAGCAAACTCGTTCTCACAAAACACCTCCGATTGAAGCAAGATTATCCCGCAAAGACGCACAGGCGCAAAGAAAATTAAAATTTTATTTCTCCGAACTTTGCGCCCTTTGGGTCTTTGCGGGAGTCAGTTCCTTTTCTTCAGCTTGACTACCCCTTGAATTCCAAGCGCGAATCCCAAGTATGCAACAGGCCCAACTCGTCGAGCGCCTCCTTCAAATATTTGAAGTTGTAATAGTCGCTCACCGGCTTCTTCGGCAGGTTCCACTCGCTGGTGTAAAAATCCACCTTGCGCTGGTACGCGTCAAAGTCGAGCACCGGGCCCCACTCTTTATGCACTTCGTCGAAGGCAAGGGTCGCCAGCTCTCGGGTAATGTAATGATTGTGCCGCAGGATCGAATCGAGGGTCTCTTGTTTGCTATGACGCGCCACCATCACACCGCGCAAGAGCGCGCGAATCATCCCTTTGACCACGACAGGCTTCTCCGCAATGACGGCCGGCGAAGTGGAAAAGCCCGCCTCAGGAATTGAAAAAAGATCCCGGCACGACTGGAGCGCATGACCGCCCATCTGCACCGCGATGTTCCAGTGCGGTGGATCGCAGCACACCGCATCCACTTCGCCGCGTTCGAACAGCCCCAGACGAAAGCGTTCCGTGTTGGGCGGCTTGCCGCGGCTATCGATCCAGGTCACATCCTTTTCCGGATCGATGCCGAAGTGGCGCATGACCATCTTGGCGTCCATGCTCGAGCCGCCTTTGAGGTCTCCGGCAATCTTTCTTCCTTTCAAATCGGCAACATCTTTGACATAAGGCTTAGCGACGAAAACATGCGCAGTGCGGTTGGCGATCGAGACAACGTTGACTTCGCCGTCGATGTGATCGCGCTTTTCCAGCACCGAGCGAAACGGCGGCGAGCCGCCTGGCGATTGAAAAATAATCGCGCCATCTTTGCGCCATTGATGGCGCGGATGCTCGCTATCCGGTATCCCTTGAACCGGCCTGAGATCGACATCCAGCCCTTCTTCCTTGAAGAAGCCTTTGTCATAGGCGACCCACATGGGCGCGATGTTGAGCGGCAGCGCGGGGCCGAACACGACGATCTTTTCGTTGGCGCTCATTGGCGCTCTCCTTTTGATCCGTTAGCTATGTTTTCCATGAATATTAAACCGTTTACAGACACAAGTAGCCAAGGTCAAGACCGGTAGTGGTTCAGTTTCACAAAAATTTTGTAGGGGCGACCCTATGTGGTCGCCCGTCCGAGAGGGCAGACACACAGGTCTGCCCCTACGTTGACGCGTCGTTGAACCCAAATTGAACCACTACCTCAAGGCCTGAGAGTTCGGTGAAGATCGATTGTATCGTCGTCCCTAAGATTGACACTGGTAGCGGTTCCATTATATTCCTCACAGCGGAGTAAGAATCTATATTAGGCGTCCATAAGGAAGGAAGTTGCGATGGCGAATCCTCCGCCAAGATATTCCAAACCACGGGTCTTCGTTCGGTCGGTGGAAAGCATTACTTATTCGCTTAACGACATGCGCCGCCAGCGATTGGAGACGGCGCCTCGGGTGATTCGGCGCGACTATCATGAACTAATTAACGCCACCGGCGATAAGGTCGAGGAAAAGTCGATCATCAGTCCAGGGAAGGAGCCTTTCGTTACGCAAAGTCTGCATTGCCACTTCGTCTTGCTCCCGCCCGGCGCGCGCGACAAAGGTCATGGCCACCAGAACGAAGCTTTTATCTATTTCCTCCAAGGGCGCGGCTTCGACATGCATGATGGGCTTCGTTACGACTGGGAAGCGGGCGACTGCTTGGCGGTTCATAACGACTCGGTGCACTGGCACAACAACCTCGATCCCGACCGTCCGGCGGTGGGACTGATCATGAAAGCCAAACCAACTTGGCTGTTTTTGGGCCTGCATCAACAAGGGCCGCTGGGCACGACACCGGCGTCGGATGACGACCGCTGGGGTCCGCCGACCGAACTTTCCATCGTCCGCGCGCCGGAAGACGTAAGGCTGAAAAAAGTCCTCAAGCCGCAAGACACACCTTGGCAGATGACGCCGCATGGTAAAATGCGCCTGCTCGCCGACGCCAGTGTGCCGCTGCGGGTGAAAGCGATCGACGTGCACCTGCAGGACATTGCCGGTGGCAGCCGGTCGGGCAAGCAATGGCAGATGGGCGACGAAGTCTTCTACGTGCTCGAAGGTAAGGGCTACGATCTCCATTGGGATGTTGACGTCGACATCACGGATAAATATTACGCGCGCATCGCCAAACAGCCGAGCCGTTGGGATTGGCGAGCCGGCGATCTCGTCTATATTCCACAAAACTGTGTGCATCAGCATTTCAACGCCGATCCAGCGCAGCCGGTACGCTTGATCTCGGCAACCAATCGGCTATACAAAATGCTCGGCTACTCGAGAGTGGAACAGCTTGAGGATGCACCGGAATATGGCGCGGCGCCGCAGCCGAGCGCTTCAGTGGTGGAGAATCGGCTGTAGCGGGTCGAGGATAG
>CAYZJE010000499.1:0-6401 GCA_964478485.1 uncultured Syntrophobacter sp.
CGCGGTGTTGGCGTGGAGCGCGACGAACTTACAAGGCTGATTGCCGGTGTTGTAGTGCTGGTGCCAGGCGCCGGCCGGCGGTGAGATACAGGTTCCTTCGTGCCAGTCATAGCGCTCCGGTTTTTCCCCTTCGTTCCACATCAAGGTGTAACCCGCGGAGTCGAGCAGAAAAACATGGGTGCCGGGGCCATGGCGGTGCGCTTTCTTGTAGCGGCCCACGGGGAACTGCGAGACGTGAGCCAACATTGCGCTGCCCGACATGTGGATGTACATGTTGCGCGTGCCTTTGCCGCGCTTCTCGCGCGGCACGAGATTGATCTTGCGGATGTCGGGAATGAAGTTCGAGTGCAGGATGCCGCCGTAGTACTCGTTAAAATATTTTCCCTCTTTGGAGAAAAACTCCACGTCGCCGGGATCGAAACGGTCCTTGAACATGTAATGGGTGTTGTAAATAAATTCCGGATCGCGGAACAGTTCGAACGCCACCGGTTGGCTGGTCAGCGCAAAGTAGCGGCAAGGCTCGCTGCCGCTGGCGTTGAAGTGCTGAAACCAGGAATTGAGCGGAATGGCGAAGGTCGAGCCGCGCTCCCACTCGAAGGTCCGCTTTGCCGTGCCTTCGTACCAGATCGTCGTCGCGCCGCGCCCGGCGGCAACCGTGACGATCTCTTCGTAGAGTTGGCGCTGCGGCTTGGTGCTCTTGCCGGGATCGATCTCGGCGATATAAGCATCGGCCACCATCTGATCGGAAAAAGTGCAGATGGCGCCTTGGCAATCCTTGCGCTGCCAATAGGCAAGCTTCTCCGTGCGCACGTCTTGCACGAACGCGCCGCCGACAATCGGCACGCCTTCGGACTCGATCCATTTTCGATAGGGACTATACTTGTCCAACATGAATTGGACATAGGGATGAACTTCAAATTCTTTCGTCGGTCCCGCCATGGTCAATCACTCCCTGATTTTTTCTTGACGTTACTGCGATAGTGGAATCGCTGTCAATGTGAATGACTGAGCGGCTCGGTCCCCTGATGGACAACTCCGAGACAAATGTGATAAGAAATTCCTTTCTATCCAACAGTACATCTAAGCAGTAAGGAGAGAGAGATATGGCGACGAAGTTGAAATTCGGCTTACTTTTGCCGCACTTTTGCGAGTATGGTTCGACTGAACTATGTATCGAGGGCTCGAAAAAGGCTGAGGCTTATGGCTTTGATTCGGTTTGGGTCCGAGATCACTTGGTTTTCGAACCCCATGGCATGGAAGGCGAAGACAACACCCATATCGAGGGATTGCTGATCCTCGCGGCGATATCGTCTGTGTGCAAGAAACTCATTCTCGGCACCGGCACCATGATCTCGCATCGCCACCCGATTCATCTAGCTCAATCCATGGCCGGCCTGAGCACGATGTGCGAGAACATCATCATGGGTCTTGGCCTCGGTACCTTTCCCCATGAATTCGAGGCCGCAGGGTACAAAAAAGTCACCTTGCAGGATCGCGCCAACATGGCGAAGATCAACGCCTTGCTCTGCCGCCGCTTCTGGGCCGGCGAAAAGATCAGTTACAAAGACGATTATTACGATTTCAAAGACGTTGAGCTCAAACCGACGCCGCGCAAAAAGATTCCGATTTGGTACGGCGGCGGCACGCCGGCTTCGGCGCGCCGCGCGGCGGACTATTGCGACGGTTGGATGCCCGGACGGATTCCCACGGCGACGTTTAACAAAATGGTCAAGTATCTTGAAGAGCAGTGCAAGCTCGCTGGACACCCGATGGTCACCACCGGCGCGATCCCGATCACCAGCATCGACAAGAATCGCGATGTCGCGCTCAGCAAGGTCAACGTCAAAGGTCTAATCAACGAAGGCAACGCGCCGAGCAAGAAGACCTGGGTGAAACCGAAGTCCGGCACCTTCTCTACCGTCGAAGATATCGAAGGCCTGCTGATGGCGGGAACGCCAGCGGACATCGCCCGCGATACCAAGCGCTACGAAGAAGCCGGCCTCAATCACATCGTTTTCGACCTGCGCTTCCGCTACGCCGATTGGTACCAACAAATCGATCTGCTCGGCCAAGAAGTGTTGCCGGCTGTCCGGGCTTAACCGCCGTTCAAATCGTTCAAACAGTTCAAAACGTTCAAAACGTCAGATTCTAATTCTTACAACGGTTTGAACGGCTTGAACGAATTGAACGGTTTGAACGAACTAGTGGAGTTCTAAGATGCGTACCGAAAAAGTTCATTTCTACAGCGAAGGCATCAAGCTCGCTGGCGTGCTCTATCTGCCGGACTCCGATCACGGCAAACCGTTTCCAGGAATCGTCCAAGGCCCCGGCTTTCTCGGCCTCAAAGACGCCAAGCATTATATCTTGATGTTCGAGAAGCTCTGCGCCGCCGGTTACGCTTGCCTGTGTTTCGATTACCGCGGCTGGGGCGATAGCGAGGGCAACGACCGCGGCTGGGTGATGCCGAAATGGCAAGCCGAAGATATTCGCAACGCGCTTAGTTACCTGGAAACTCGGCCGGAGATCGACGCCGACCGGCTCGCCACCTATGGCTCCGGCGGCACCGGCGGCGGCAATGCCGTCTACGTCGCGGCGCTCGACGCGCGGGTAAAGTGCTGCGTCAGCTACTTGGGCGTCAGCAGCGGCCGCGAGTGGCTGCACTCCATGCGCCGCGAATACGAATGGGTCGATTATTTGAAAAGTATCGAAGTTGACCGCAAGCAACGCGCTGCCACTGGCAAGGGCGCCATCGTCAGCGCCCGCGAAGGCGGCATCATGGTGCAGACTCCCGAGCGCCAGACCACAACGATCAAAAAAGACGTTGCCGATAAAATCCCCGACGCCATGCCGCTCGCCTGCGCCGAAGCGATCTTGGAATATAGTCCAATTGACGTCGTGCACAAAATCTCGCCGCGCGGCGTGTTATTCATCGCCGTCGAAGGCGATGCGGTGACACCGGAAAAGCAGTCCTTCGATCTGTACGAAGCGGCCGGCGAGCCGAAGAAGCTAGTGCTTTACAAGAAGACCACCCACTACGGCATCTACAACGATTACTTCGACGATGTCGCGGCCAACGTGGTCGACTGGTATAACCGCCACTTGAAGTATCATAAAGTTGAAATCACCGAGAAAAAGTAGGAGCGAGAAATGAACAAAATTTCCTTCGGCGTGCGCGTGCCCAATTCCGGTCCGCTTTCCAGCATTGAGAACATCGTTAAAGCCACCAAGTCGGCCGAAGAAATGGGCTTCGACGCCGTCTGGGTTCACGACCACGTGGTGTGGAGTTCGGAAATGCATCGCCATCACATTTCCTCCGGCGCAGCCGAAGCCCTCACCGACACGCAAGACGCCAATTTCTTCGAATCAACCACGATCCTGTCTTATCTAGCCGCTGAAACCAAGAAAATCGTTCTCGGCGTCGCCTGCTTGGTCATGCCTTGCCGCAATCCTATCTACGCCGCCAAGCAATACTCGACGCTGGACATTCTTGCCAATGGCCGTTTGCTGGTCGGCGTGGGCCTCGGTTCCAAGGCCACCCGCGAGTCCGATGAGTTCGGCGTCTTCGGCGTGCCCTACGAACGGCGCGGCGACCGCACGGATGAATATATCGAAGCGATGAAAGCGATCTGGACTCAACCGCTGGCGTCCTACAAAGGCGATTTTATCGAATTCAAAAACGCCGAAGTATTTCCCAAGCCGTTTCAAAAACCCCATCCGCCGGTGTGGGTCGGCGGCTGGATGAAGCTCGCCGCCAAGCGCGCCGGCAAATACGGCGAAGGCTGGATTCCCGGCTGGCTGTCGCCCAAGGAAATGAAAGTCGGTTGCGATATTCTTAACAAGACCGCCGAGGAAAACGGACGCGATCCGAAAAAGATCACCATCGCCGTGGAAAAGTTAGCGACCATCGCCAAGACCCGCGACGAAGGTTTGAACCTCGCCATGCCGACGCTAAAGACCAGCAGCGAGAGCTACGAGCGCGACATCGATAGCATGCAGTTCGCCTTGGACCGCCATATTTTCGGCTCCATCGACGACGTGCGCCGCCGCGTCGATGAATTTATTGAAAACGGCGTGCAGCATTTTGAGTTGAAGATCATTTATCCGACCATGGATAGTTTGAGCCGGCAGATGGAGCTATGGGCGGAAAATATTCTGCCGAGCTACAACTGAGAAGAATGGAGTACTGGAGTACTGGAGTGATGGAATATTGGGTCTAAAAAAATCCAACACTCCAGTACTCCATCACTCCAATTGGACTTACCCATGCATCTGCAATTTAACGTGAACGGCAAACCCTGGGCGGTGGACTGCGAACCGGCGGACACGCTAGCCGAAGTGCTGCGAAATCAGTTGAACCTTAACGGCACGAAAGTTTCTTGCGAAGTAGAAGTCTGCGGCGCCTGCACCGTGCTCGTCGACAGTTTGCCGGTGAGCGCCTGCACTTTTCTCGCTTACGAAGCGCGCGGCAAAAATATTCTCACCGTCGAAGGCTTGGAAAAAGCCGACGGCACGCTCCACCCGATCCAGCAAGCGTTTATCGACGACTTCGCCTTTCAATGCGGCTTCTGCACGCCGGGCATGATCATGGCGGCGAAATCTTTGTTGGATGAGATTCCCAATCCGACTCGCGAACAGATCATTCATCACATGGACGGCAACATCTGCCGCTGCACCGGCTACGTGCCGATCGTCGCGGCGATTGAGCGCGCGGCCGAGATGATGGCGAAGGAGAGCAAAAAGTGAGCGCGGAAAAGAAAACCGATTTTCACATCGTCAACCATTCGATCCCGCGCCGCGATGGCCGGGTCAAAGTCACCGGCAAAGCCCAGTACGTCGCCGACCTGCGGCTGATCGGCATGGCCTACGCCAAGGTGCTGCGCAGCCCGTTCGCCCACGCGAAAATTATTTCCATCGACAAGTCCAAAGCCGAAGCCCATCCGGGCGTTTACTGCGTCGTCACCGGCTACGATCTTGAAGGTTTGAATCCTTATTTCGGCCACGCTGTCAAAGACCATCCGCTGCTGGCGATCGATAAAGTGCGTTACGCCGGCGAGCCGGTGGCCGCCGTGGTGGCGGTCGATGAACGGACGGCGTTCGAAGCCTTGGAGTTTATCGACGTCAAGTATGAAGAGCTGAAAGGCGTCTTCACGCCCGATCAAGCGCTAGCCAAGGACGCGCCGCTCCTGCATGAGAGGAAATTCGAAGCCGGCGCGCTGCGCGGTTTCGAAGGCGAAGTCACTGCGGGCAAAGGCACCAATGTTTGCCAAACCCATAAAATCCAGTGGGGCGACGTTGAGAAAGCTTTCAAAGAAGCCGCCTCGGTGGTCGAGGGCAACTATTATTTTCCCATGACCTACGCCTACGCCATGGAACCCTACGTCGCCATCGCCGACGTAACCGATCAGGGCGTGACCATTTATTCCTCGGCGCAGCATCCGTTCATGGTGCGCCATGATTTAAAAACAATTTTCAATCTGCCGGTAAGCAAAGTTCGCCTGATCGTTCCCTTCGTTGGCGGCGGTTACGGCAGTAAATCGTACACGAAAGTCGAACCGCTGGTCGCCGCCTGTTCGTGGAAGGCCAAGCGTTCAGTGAAACTGCAACTCACCGTCGAAGAAGCGATGCTCACAACGCGCAGCGACGATGCCTACACATGGATGCGCACGGCGGCGGATGCCAACGGCAAGATCATCGCCCGTCAGGCGAAGATTTTCATGAACACCGGCGCCTACGCCGAGAACAGCCCGCTAGTGGTCGAGAAATCGACCAACCGCTGCGTCGGCCCCTATGCGATCCCGAATGTGTTAATCGAGAACTGCTCGCTTTATACCAATACCGTGCCGGCCAGTTCTTACCGCGGCTTCGGTTGCGCCCAGGTCACACTGCCAGGGGAATCGCAGATCGACGAGCTGGCGGCCAAGATCGGCAGAGATCCCTATGAGTTTCGGTTATTGAATGCGGCGAAGCCCGGCGAAGAATTTTTTCCCGGCATGCGTCCCTTCGACGGCACGCTCAAACAAGACTTGGACACCGCGGCCAAAGCGATCGGCTGGGGCACGCCGCTGGCGAAAGGCCATGGCCGCAGCGTCGCCGTCTCCGGCAGTGACGCCGGCGCCTACCCGCTAACCTCCACGGCGGTGCGCGTGCATGCCGACGGTTCGGCGACCATCATGACCGGCAGCACCGAGCTGGGTCAGGGCAGTCACACCGTCCTGCCGCAAATCGCCGCCGAAGAATTGGGCATCGCCTACGATAAAGTCAACGTGGTTGCTTCGGACACCGCGATCACGCCTTACGATCGTTCCACTGGCGCGAGCCGGACGACGACACTGATGGGCAGCGCGGTACAGGAAGCTTGCCAAGAAGCAATTCAACAAATGGTCGTGATGGCCGCCGACGTA
>CAYZJE010000500.1:0-46079 GCA_964478485.1 uncultured Syntrophobacter sp.
CCATTCAATGGTTCCACGCTGAAATCAGCGTGGTCGACAATGTATTTCTTGGATGTCCCGCAGCCCGAAGTCGATTCGATCCGTCGGTCTCTGCATCCATTATTATGCCCCGCGCATCTAACCCAGCAAGAGCCGGTTCGAGTCAATAATGAACTATAAACAATAAGAAGGAATGAACGTGATTAAGCAAGTATTAGGCCTGTCCGCAGCAGTGATTCTAAGTGTGGCCGGAATGGCTTCAGCGAATGGCGATAACCCAACGAAATTTACCATCCGAATCGAAAACACCACTAAGCCCGACGCATTCACCGCGTCCAATGGCGTGAAGTGGTCATTGGCCTATTCTCCAGGGACCGCCGTCGTTCATACTGAAAAAGCGCCGATTTTTACCGCCGGTAAAAAAGATCGCGGCAGGGGGTTGGAAGCGCAGTCGGAAGACGGCAATCCGAGCATGCTCGCGAAATCTCTGACGGGCGTGAAAGGTATCAAGTCGGTCGCCGTCTTCAACACCCCGGTCGGCGCCAGCGGTCCCGGTCCGATCACCCCGGGCGCCGCCTATGAGACGACGATCAATGCCATGCCCGGCGACCGTCTGTCGCTGACTTTGATGATGGGCCAGTCCAACGACTGGTTCTACGCTCTGGCGGAATCGGGCATCGAGCTGTTCAAAGACGGCAAAGCGATCAGCGGCGACATCACCTCGCAAATGATCCTATGGGACGCCGGCACCGAAGTCGATCAAGAAGCCGGCATCGGCTCCGACCAAGGGCCGCGCCAGAAAGGCCCGAACACCGGCAAAGCCGAAAACGGCGTAGTGAAAAAAGTCGCCGACGGCAAAACCTACGCCGATGCGCCATCCGTAATGCGCGTGACCGTCAAGCCGGCGATGTAACGACGCAATCGTTGGCGACAACAAAAACGTCGGGCAGCAGTCAGCAAAAGAATCGCTGCCCGACATTTTTGCCGGTCATCTTAATCCGCTCCCGCTGCAACACTAAGACGATTGACCTGCTACTATTTCTTTTGCCGCGCGATTGAACTGTCTGAGAATGCAGTTCAATTACAGCCGTGTCGTTGCAAATGAGCCGCGCGCCGCTGCGACATGGTCGTGCATGACCGTCTGGCGCGTCGGCTTCATTTGGTTAGCCGCTTTGTTGCAGGTCTTCCTTGCACCGAGAGTGTCCCCGGTTCACTCGAAGTGAATGCGATGTGATTCCCTCGCAGGTCAGTTGCGCTTCAGCCCGTCGCGCCAGGCAATAGCTTCGAGTTCGACCCGGACAGCGTCCATCACGGGAACCACAGGTCGCGCCTC
This sequence comes from uncultured Syntrophobacter sp., assembly GCA_964478485.1. Classification (GTDB taxonomy): domain Bacteria; phylum Desulfobacterota; class Binatia; order UBA9968; family UBA9968; genus DP-20. Next base: position 1,313 of record CAYZJE010000500.1, read on the forward strand.
GAATACAAACGCAGGCAACATCGAGCAGAACTTGTGAACCGCCAACGGATCGTCGCAATCCAGCATCATATATCCGCCCCAGTCGCCGACGCGGATAACAAACAATTCGATCTTGAAGTTGTCGGGCGCCTTCCATTGTGTGAATACCTCGAGAATCCGCTTCTGGGCATTCTCGTATTCTATCGGTGAACCTTGGGGACGTTCGGACCAGCTGATCATGTACTTCATCGGTATTCTCCTTTATTGAGTTGATGTCATCGGAACGCTAGTCGTGGCTAACTATTAAGTGACTCGCCGTAGGTGGCGACAAAAGCCGGTCGGTTTATCTCCAACGACGGCTCCAACAATAAAATCAAAATCGCTTGCAATATCCGCCAGCCACCTCAGCTTGTCAATGTCAAGTTTCCTGCCTGTGCGCGAGACCTTCAAGAGATTGCCCAATTACCGCTTCGTGCTCAAGACCAAGGATAACGGATAAAGCCAAAAGGATAAAGTTAGGGGAAAGATACGATCATAGGCAAATCCATGGTTGACAATCCAAGCGGATTTTCGATACTTGGCGCATATGGCGTCACGATTCGTTTCGGTCAAGCACGCGTTCAATTTAGCGGTCGGCAGCGAAATCACCTTGCGTGGCTGGGTGCGCTCACGGCGCGATTCAAAAGGGATCACGTTCATTGAATTGAACGACGGCTCGCGCTTCAAAAGCATGCAGCTGGTGGTCGAGGCCGGAGTGATCGCGGACGAAACCATCAAGCAAATCACCACCGGCAGCAGCCTGGCAGCGAGTGGAATGCTGGTCGAATCGCCGGCGAAAGGGCAGGCCGTGGAATTGAAGGTCGCCTCCATCGAGATTTACGGGGGCGCCGATGCCGCAACTTACCCATTACAAAAAAAAGGCCACACGCTGGAATTTCTCCGCGAGATTTCTCATCTTAGAGTGCGCAGCAACACCTTCGGCGCCGCCTTCCGGGTGCGCAACGCTCTGACCCACGCGATTCATAGTTTTTTTCAGGAGCGCGACTTTCTCTACGTGCAGACGCCGATCATCACGACTTCGGACTGCGAAGGCGCCGGTCAGATGTTCGGCGTGACCACGCTGAACTTGCAGCAACCGCCGCGCGCGGCTGACGGCAAAGTCGATTGGCAGCAAGATTTTTTCGGCAAGCCGGCGTTTCTCACCGTCAGCGGCCAGCTCGAAGGGGAAATCTTTGCCCTGGCGTTCTCGAAGATTTACACCTTCGGTCCGACCTTTCGCGCCGAGAACAGTAACACGCCGCGCCATCTGGCCGAGTTCTGGATGATCGAACCCGAGATGGCTTTCTACCAACTCGAAGATGACATGCAGTTGGCCGAGGAGTTCTTGAAATACACGATCCGCTATGTGCTCGACCACTGCCGCGAGGATTTAGAATTTTTCAATCAGTTCATCGAGAAGTCGGTGCTGGCGACCCTCGAGCATGTTGCCGAATCGAAGTTCGGCCATATCACTTACAGCGACGCGGTGAGCGAATTGCAAAAATCCGGCAAAGCGTGGGAATTTCCAGTGGAGTGGGGCTGTGATTTGCAGACCGAGCATGAAAGATTTCTTTCCGAAGAAGTTTTCAAGAAACCGGTGATCGTCACCGACTATCCGAAAGACATCAAAGCATTTTACATGCGCGTTAACGACGACGGCAAAACCGTCCGCGCCATGGATGTGCTCGTGCCACGGGTCGGCGAGATCATCGGCGGCAGCCAGCGCGAAGAGCGCCACGACGTTCTATTAGAGCGCTTGCGCGCCAGCGGCTTGGACGAAAAACCGTACTGGTGGTACTTCGACCTGCGCCGCTACGGCTCCGTGCCCCATGCCGGCTTCGGCCTCGGCCTCGAACGCATGATGATGTATCTCACCGGCCTAAAAAACATCCGCGACGTAATCCCCTTCCCCCGCACGCCGGGAAATGCGGATTTTTAGAATCGGCACCTCATGTCACGACAAACGGAAAGTTAAGATATCAAAGTAGACCGCACCGCCAGATTAGTCTCCATAATTCAGTACCAGATGTCTCTATTGAGACATCGCACCATAAAAACCAGCGCTATTTCAAGAGGTTAAGCAGTTTAAATATGCTTTATTAGATTGCTTGGTGCTCATCTTATATGTTATTACAGATTAGAATTGACTTTTTCAATATAGTTATTAGTATGGCAATATGGGCCGCAGACGTTTAAACATAGTCGATGAGATGGCTCTAACTCGTCTCGCACCATCAGCAACGAAGACGCACGAGCCGTCACATGGAGACTGGATCAGAATTCTGCGCGAGTCGCTACGCATGACCCAGGCCGAACTGGCGAGCCGCGCTAAGATCACTCAGCCGCATCTGGCCGGCATTGAGAGCGGCAAGACCGATCCACAGATCAGCACTGTGAAGCGTATCTTTGAAGCGATGTCCTGCGATTTGGTCCTTGAGCCGCGACCGAGAAAGCCGATCAAAGAACTGCTGCGCGGTCGGGCGCGCAGTGTAGCTTTGAAACGTTTAAAACAGTCTATGGGAACTATGGCGCTGGAACATCAGGCGCCGGAAGCCGATGTCTTCAAGCAGCTTTTGGAAAAACATACCGATGAGATTTTGACCGATCGCCGTGAGAAGCTCTGGCAACAATCGGCCGATGAGTGACAAAACTACAACCCTCGGTGCTACTCCAGGCGACGACACGTCGGGTCTTATTCAAAGGCAACTGACAGATCGTCGCGCCCGGAATGCAGCCGAGCTAGATGCAATTTCCCGCGCTTACAACAAGCACATCTATAGAGCCCGGAGAAAACGAGCGGGTGCCGCATGGTTGACCGATCAATTTATTCGAACCATCCATTACGACATGTTCGGTGAGATCTGGGAGTGGGCAGGAAAATATCGCACCGGTCCCCTCAACATCGGTGTCGACTTTCACCTCATCCCGGAACAGATAAAGTTGCTGTGCGGCGATTTCAGCTATTGGAACTCGGATAAGAGCAAAATGCCGCCCCTTGAAATCGCCGCGCGATTACAGAACCGACTGACCAGGATTCATCCGTTTACCAATGGAAACGGCAGACACGCGCGCCTCATCACCGACATCTTCTTTTACTCCGCCAGACTTCCCCTGCCAAAATGGCCGCAGATTCAGCTCTTGTCAGAGGGCGATCAGATCCGCTCGCGATATATCGAGGCGATGAAAACAGCGGATCGAGAAGATTATCGTGAGTTGATCGCATTCATGAAAGAGCTGGTTGAATCGACGTAAAACCCTCTACCTCAACCAGCATTACCGCTCCGCACTATCCTGCGTGTTCTTATTCGGGAGCACAATCCGTCCGGCTGTGACCGCACCGCTACGGCTCCGTGCCCCACGCCGGCTTCGGCCTCGGCCTCGAGCGCATGATGATGTATCTCACCGGCCTAAAAAATATCCGCGACGTAATCCCGTTCCCACGCAAGCCGGGAAACGCGGAATTGTTAGCATCGGCTCAGCGGCGACCGTGCCGCACAGAGATCAATCAGTACGTAAAGCGCATTCTCGCATGCCCGGGTCGGGACGTAGATTTTCATATCACGGCTATCTTAGAAGAAAGTATGGAAATAAAAGTCTGACCCCTATGTCCTGTCCCCTATGTCCTGTCCTTAACAGGCTACTTAATGGGTCCGGCAAACCTTATTGCCATTTTGAAGTTTGCAGACTATGGTTGGAGTGAGGGTCGGGGCGTTTTTTGTCCTTGAGATCGAACCCTAGTTGCCACGGCGCATATTGGTTAGAATCATAAAACATTTTGAGCCTTGCAAAAACAGATCGAGGCATGTGATTGGCAGAGCGGCTGTACATCATCCCTTACAGCAGGGATGCGAGGAAAAGGCATTATCACAAGACGGAAAGGGGCCGGGTCGTCAATTTTGTAGTGCAACTTGAGGTGGAAATAGCAGGCGAGTGGAAACAAGTTGTTCGCTACGATTGCTCCCATAAATTCGTCCACAGAGATTCCTACGATCTCAGGGGCAAGCAGAGAAAAGAAGAGATTGATCTCAGTTACGAAGAAGCGCTCACCTTCGCGGATGAAGATCTAGACGAAAATTGGGAGCGGTATGGATCAACTTTCTTAGCCGGAGGACGTCCGTGAACGTTTACGAGAAAAAAAACAGCGAGCTAATCAAAGAGTTCAATCGTTATGTCCGCGAGCACCCCGAATTTGCCGATGATATCCCGAAGAACGCTATTGTAGTTATGCAGTTAGAGAAAGACCCACGCTTTAATCATTGGAGCCGCAAACTCGCTAAAGCCCACGTCGCGCACGGTCAGCCGATCGTTTACGTGCATATCCAGAAGCTGAAACCTTTGCGATCTCGAATTGAAAGGCTGGAACTTAAAAGGGTGGCCTAGAGCGAACTCACGAATCGTGGTGCCAGGGTCTGGTGGGTCCGGTGTCAGACTTGCGAAACTTGCGCGCCTCGCCCAGCACTCGTGAGTTGGGATTGGGGTCAGGCCTGAGTATTGATTCTGCTAAAAAACCCATAGGAATGCTTCGACCGTTCGAGAAGCCTCACGGCAGGCTTCCTCGACGGCCTTCAGTTCCGAGCCCGTCGAGGAATCAGCATGAACGGAAAATCTCCAATCATTTCAACCACTCCCCCGTTCGTTCTGACGCTCTCGAAGTATGAACGGAGGGTTTTTCAGCAGAATCAGTATTGACTTAATGTGTTCCCTCTTGCTTGTTTCCCTCCATGGCGCGCAAACCTAGAGTTGAGTTTGACGGGGCGTTGTATCATGTGATCGTGCGCGGCAATCAACGGCAAAGATCTTTCAAGACCACCCAGTATAGCCATTCCAACCCTCGTATTGAGGCGTGTAGCCGCATTCGCTCGCTGTGTTGACCACCCCAGCAGCACTTTCTCGCGGAACTGGCAGAGCGAGACCGGCTCATCCTGCAGGTTCACGAGTTTGTGATCAAGGACAGATGGGCAAGGAGACTCCGCTGCGCCGCTTGGGGTTGCACAGGCCAATGCTGCGAGCGCGGCGACGATAAGTGCGTTAACGCTCACGCCTCGGAGATTTCGTATTTCTCGTGATGCAGCTCTTGGCTGGCTTTGATGATGATGCGGTGGTTAATCTCGCGTTCGAGGTTTTCCAGGCTGTTGTTTTTCTCGTCATAGAGGAAATTGGCGATGTCCGGGTGCAGGCGCACGACGATGTTCTTGCCGCCGTCGATGCTCGGATGCTGCCGTTTAATCGCGCGCAGCACGTCGTAGGCGATGGTTGGCGCGGACTTGATCCGGCCGCGCCCTTCGCAGTGCGGGCAAGAGCGCAGCAGCTGATTTTCCAAACTCTCCCGGGTGCGCTGGCGCGTCATCTCGACCAAGCCGAGCTCGGAAATTTTTAGAATATTGGTGCGCGCCTTGTCTTTCTTGAGCGCCTCTCTGAGCGCATCGTAAACTTTTCTCCGGTTGCCTTCCTTTTCCATGTCGATGAAATCGATGATGATGATGCCGCCGACATTGCGCAGGCGGAGCTGGCGGACCACTTCCTGCACCGCTTCCATGTTGGTCTTCAAGATGGTTTCTTCTTGACTGCGCTTGCCGACAAAGCGGCCGGTGTTGACGTCGACCGCCGTCAGCGCCTCGGTTCTTTCGATAATCAGGTAACCGCCCGAGCGCAGCCAGACGCGCCGGTCCAGCGCCTTGACGACCTTTTCTTCGATCGCTTGCTGCTCGAACAACGGCTCCTTGTCGCTGTGGAGCACGATCTTGGCTTTTTGCCGGGACATGAAGTTGCGCACGAAATCGACCACCCGGCGGTGATCCTTGGGCGAATCGATCACCACCTGCTCGGTATCGGCGGTGAAGAAGTCACGCAGCGTACGGGCGATCAGATCGAGATCCTGGTGAATCAGCGCCGGCGCACCGGCGCTTTCCGCCTTCTGCTGAATCCGCGCCCAGAGTTTGGTGAGAAAAAGTAGATCGCGCTGAATCTCTCTTTTGCTCAGTCCCTCGCAAGCGGTGCGCAGGATGAAGCCGCCGGCCTCCGTGCCCAGCGACTGGGCGATTTCTTTGAGCCGTTTGCGCTCCTCGTCGCTCTCGATGCGGCGGGAAATGCCGATATGCTTGTTCCCGGGCATGAAAACCATGTAGCGGCCTGGCAGCGACACATGCGAGGTAATCCTGGCGCCCTTGGTGCCCAACGGGTCCTTGGCCACTTGAACGAGAATCTCTTCGCCGCGCGAAATCTGCTTTTCCAGCGGCAAGTGGCGCGACGGCGGGGGCTTCGGCGCTTCCTCAAATTCGACGTCGTCGCCGGTGAGTTGCACGTCGTCCGGTTCGGTTGAGAAATCCGAGGCGTGCAGAAAACCGGCCTTTTCCATGCCGATGTCGACGAATGCCGCTTGCATTCCCGGCAGCACCCGCGCCACCTTGCCTTTATAGATATTGCCCGCGACGCCCATTTCCTCTTTTCTCTCGATGAGGAATTCAGCGAGCACGCCGTCCTCGATGATCGCGATGCGGCTCTCTTGCGGCGTCGAATTGATAAAAATTTCCTGTTTCATACGAATCTGTGAATGACTAATTCAGTGAACGCTGGAGGGATAATCTGACGCGGATCGCAAAAACGATAGCGGCGGTCTCCAAGGGAGCACTAATGCAGATAGGTGGGTTATAGAGTAAAACATCAATGACTGCAAGGGAGCTTGGGGAACCGCACCGAGAGTGAATTGACAATGCAGCTGGTGCCGGGTACCTTGCTAGGAATAGCGACGGATCATAGAAGCTTCAACGCTAGACAAGAAAGCTGAGTATGAGTTTTCCGGCGAGCCCGACCGCATTCACTATTCTCAACACCAAGGTTCTCATTCTCAATCGTTCCTACTTGCCGATTCATGTGACCTCGGTGCGGCGTGCTTTCGTGCTGCTCTATCAAGGCATCGCCAAAGCGGTTAACGAGCAATATCAAACCTTTGATTTCGCGAGCTGGAGCGATCTGTCGATTTCCGCGCATGACGAAACGGTTGGATTGGTGAGCCGTGTGATTCGAGTTCCCAGGGTAATTCTGCTGGTGACCTATGACCGCGTCCCCAAACGCCAGGTCCGTTTTAGCCGCTATAATATTTACGCCCGCGACAAATGCACCTGTCAGTATTGTGGTCGGCGCCGGCCACGTCAGGAACTCAATCTCGACCACGTCGTACCCCGCTCCCAAGGCGGCACCTCGGTTTGGGAGAACGTCGTCTGCTCGTGTCACGAGTGCAACCACCACAAAGGCGGTCGAACCCCACAGCAAGCGAGCATGCCGCTCGTGCGTAAACCGTTTAAGCCGCAGTGGACACCGTTCATGCAGGAAACCTTCAGCATGTCCCGTTACAAGGAATGGATGCCCTTTCTCAATACCATCGACGTTTCTTACTGGAACACCGAGCTGCTCGAAAACTAGTGCCAGCTTGAACTCGCCGCTCGCCTCGCAGCTGGCAGAGTTGCTAACCGTTAGCTGTTTGCCACAAACATTGCTATTGGTTTGCAAGAGCTGATTTTAGCACCCCTGCACCAATATCTTGTGGTGAGTCATAAACTTGGCCCCTGTATCTTGTGATTAATTGTTGACACCATCGCCCCACTGTGAAATATTGCAATCGAGTTTCGCAGCCAGAAACCCCAATAAAACTCCTCGATTAGAATAACCTATGCGCTTGAAACGCCTTGAAATGATTGGTTTTAAGTCTTTTGCCCAAAAGACCGTTGTCGAATTGAATCCGGGCATTACCGCAGTCGTTGGCCCCAATGGTTGTGGTAAATCCAACATCGTCGACGCGCTGCGTTGGGCCATGGGCGAGCAGAGCGCACGCCATTTGCGCGGCCATCAGATGGAGGATGTAGTTTTCGCCGGTAGTGATAGCCTACCCCCCACCGGCATGGCTGAGGTCTCGATTATTTTCGACAATGAAGATGGTCGGGGGCCGGCGGAATATAACAATTTTAGCGAGATCATGGTGACCCGCCGGCTCTTTCGTTCGGGTGAGTCGGAATACGCCATCAACAAAGTCGACTGCCGATTGAAGGACGTGATCGAGTTATTCTTGGGAACTGGGGTCGGCAGCAAGGCCTATTCGATCGTCGAACAAGGCAAAGTCGATGAACTAGTCAACTCAAAGCCCGAGGAGCGCCGCGCTCTCATCGAAGAAGCCGCCGGCACCAGCAAGTACAAGAGCCGCAAGATTGTCGCTGAAAGAAAACTCGAACGCACCCAGCAAAATCTCCTGCGCGTCACTGACATCGTGCGCGAGATTGAGCGGCAGATTCGTTCGATGGAGTTGCAAGCCAAAAAAGCCGAGCGCTATCGCGCCTTGCGCACGGAGCTAAAAGACCAAGAGCTTTCGTTCAGCGTGTTGCAGCGCGATGGCTTTCAGCAGGAGATCACCCGGCAAGAGGGACAGCTCGCCGCGGTGGAAAATCAACTGGCCGAGAATCAAGCCGCATTGCGCCGCAAGGAATCCGAGAATGAATCGGTGCGCTTATCGCTGCTCGAGGCGGATGAAGCTATCGGCGTGCAGCAAGAAAATGTTTTTCAGCGCCGTACGCAAATCCAATCCGACGAGCAAAAGTGCGAGTTCTACCGCAAGGATCTTGCCCAGCTCGAACAGGCCGAGAGCGAAACCCGCGCCGCGCTCTCGATCCTCGACGAGCGCGCCAAATTGCTCAGGCAGGAAATTGAAGAGCTCAGCAAAGCTCAAGAAAGCTTTATCCAGTTGTCTTTGTTCGAAGAAACTTTTCTGCGCGACAAGGAGAGCCAACTGGGCGCTCTTCAGGCGGATCTCCGCGCCGTCCAGACCGGCATCGAGCGCGAGAAAGAAGCGTTGATCGATTGCGCCAACCAGATCGCCTATCTCAAGAACGATGTCTTGGCCAAAGAAAAACGTCATGGCGAAATCAGCCGTCAGCTAAATCGCTGCCAAGAGGATTACAGCCAGGCAGCCGCGGCGTTGAGCGCCTGCCAGACCAAACAAAGCGAGAACAGCGCGGCGCTGGCTTTGTGCGTCGACGACCTGCGCGAGCGCAGCTTGGATGCATCGCTGCTTAACGCTTCGCTTCTGTCGTGGGGACAAGCTCGAGAAGCACAAGAAAAAAAGCTCACGACACTACGGGCGCAAATTCATGAAAACCAGTCGCGGCTAATCTCTCTGGAAGACTTGCAACGCAACTATGAAGGCTATCAGGAAGGCGTGCGCGCGATCATGCTAAAAAAACAGCAATCCGCTGCGCCCAATGGCATCTATGGCTTGGTTGCCGAGGTGATCGAGGCTCCTGAGACTTACGAAAAAGCCCTCACCGCGGTATTGGGCGACCGCTTGCAGTACGTGATCGTCAAAGGTCATGAAGAAGGCCTTGAAGCGATCCAATATCTGAAGACCGAAGCGTCGGGTCGCAGCAGCTTTATCCCGCGCGAGATGAAGCGCAAGCAGCCTAAAGAATTGCCGCTCGGCGAAGCGGAAGTCATCGCGCCGCTGATCGAGATGATCTCGGTGAAAGAGGGCTACCGCGATGTCGCGGAGTATTTGCTGTCAGACGTAGTCGTCGTGCGCGACCTTCAAGCCGGCATCACGCTGTGGAACCGCAACGGTTACTACAGCACGCTGGTCACTCCCGAAGGCGAAGTCATCGATCCCATGGGTATCGTCACCGGCGGCAGCGGCGCCTCTTTAGAAGGAAGTTTCCTCACCCAGCGGCGCCGGATTCGCGAGTTGGGCACAGTGCTAGCTCAATTGGAGGCGCAGCTACCCTTCGAAGAGCGTGAAATTGATAAGCTCAAGCAGGAGATCGAACGCGCCGAGACTAAAAAGACTCTGCTCAGTAGCGAGATCCATCGCCTCGACATCGAGCGAGTCCGGCTCGAGCATGAGAACCGCGCCGCGAATCAGGAACACGCGCGATTAACCCAAGCCCTGCACGGGCTTAGAGAAGAGCAAAGCGAGCTCACCAGCGCGCTCCAATTGCTCAACGACGAAATCCAACGGGATCAAAGCGCGACTCAAGCGCGCCTTGAAGAAAAAGCCCAGCGCGAGCAGGTGCTGATTCAGAAACAATCCGAATTCGGCGCGCTCAGCGAAGCCGTGGCGGCGGCCGAGACGGCGGTGAGCCAATCGCGCGTACGCAACGCCGCGTTGGGCGAAAAGCGCGACAATACTCACGTCAATTTAGCCAATCGGATAAAGTTGCAGGAACAAACGGCGCACGAGCGTGAGACGCAGCAGACGCGTCTCGCCGACGGTCAGCGTCAGCGCGGCGATATCGGCCAGTGGCTGGCGCAGACGGATCAATCCCTCGTCGAGAGCCGTAGCGAACTCAAAGCGCTCGAAGAACGGCTCCAGGCCGACCGCCAGCAATATCGCGCCATTTCCATGCAACTGGCCGAAATTGGCGAAGCGATCAAAGAGTTACGCCCGCTTGGCGAAGCCCGCCAAGAAGAAAAGAATCGGATTCAGCTAACTCTCTCTGAGCAGCGGCTTCACTTACAGCATCTCGCCGACAACCTGCGCGAGAAATATGACATCGCACTGGAAAGCTTAACCGTAGAGTTTAGCGACAACAGCCCGTCGAGAATTGAGTTGATGACCGAGATCGACGAATTGCGTGGACGCCTGGAACGGATGGGCGAGGTCAACCTCGCCGCCATCGGTGAATACGAAGAGCTGACCACGCGATTCCAATTCATGAGCCAGCAGAAAGAAGACCTGGAAAAATCCATCGCCGACTTGCAGCAGACCATCGTCAAGCTCAACCGCATCTGCCGGCTCCGGTTCAAGGAAAGCTTCGAGGAGATCAACGAGAAATTCGAAGTGATCTTTCCGCGCCTGTTTCGCGGCGGCAAAGCCAAGCTGGTGCTCACCGATGAAAACGATTATCTCGAAACCGGCGTCGACATCGTCGTCCAGCCCCCCGGCAAGAAGCTCCAGTCGATCACGCTTTTGTCCGGCGGCGAAAAAGCGCTCACCGCGGTGAGTCTGCTGTTCGCGATCTTTTTAACCAAGCCGAGCCCGTTCTGCTTCCTCGACGAGGTCGATGCGCCGTTGGATGACGCCAATATCGATCGCTTCACCGACATCGTCAAGGAGATGAGCGAAAACTCCCAGTTCATCATGGTGACGCACAACAAAAAATCTATGCAGGCCGCCGAGATGCTCTACGGCATCACCATGGCGGAACCGGGGGTTTCCAAAGTCGTATCCGTCAGAATGCAGTAGTATCCCACGAATTTGTCGCGCCAAGCTGTTTGCGAAAAAAATCCGAAGCTCGAAATTCGAAACAGCGAATTCGATCCTTCCCGTTTGGAGCATTGCTTCTGTTTTGTCTTTCATAGTTTTGAATTTGTTTCGGATTTCGGTCCGCGGGGCCTCTTTCGTGCTTCGAATTTTTTATTCATTGCGCCTTTGCGCTAGTCACAGAATTTCCCGCCTCATTTTCGTAAACCAACATTTTCAATTAAGTTTGGTTAGCTCTCGCCCTTCCGTTTGACTCTCAGTCAAGCTTCTAACAGTATCGGGGCATGGCAGAAGGTTCCTTTTTTCAACGGCTCAAGCAGGGTCTGACCAAAAACCGTGAGACTTGGGTACAAAAAATCGGCACGATCTTCCAAAGTCGCCAGTGGGATGAACAATCCCTTGACGCCATGGAAGAGAGCTTGATCACGGCCGACGTCGGTGTCAAGGCGACGGGAAAATTGCTGGACGCGTTGCGCCGCCAATCGCCTAACGGCAGCGAAGATGTCGGCCAAGAAATGGCCGCGCGCTTGCAGGCGGCCATGATCGGCATGCTCGAAGGGTCGGCACGCGCCCCCAAGATCGCACCGCTCTCCGTCAAGCCATGGGTAATGCTATTTATCGGCGTGAACGGCGTCGGCAAGACGACGACCATCGGCAAGCTCGCCGCCCAGTATCGCGGCGCCGGCAAGAAAGTTCTGTTGGTCGCGGCCGACACTTTTCGCGCCGCCGCCGTCGAACAGCTCGATATTTGGGGACAGCGAGCCGGCGTCGATGTGATCAAGCACAAAGCCGGCTCGGACCCTTCAGCGGTAGTATTCGATGGCATGCAAGCGGCGAAAAGCCGGGGCATCGATATTCTGCTGATCGATACTGCCGGCCGTCTGCACACAAAGCTACATCTGATCGAGGAGCTCAAGAAAATTCGCCGGGTCATCAGCCGAGAACAACCTGGCGCGCCCCATGAAACCCTCTTGGTCTTAGATGCAACCACGGGACAGAATGGACTGCAGCAAGCCCGAGTCTTCAAAGAAGCCACGGACATTACCGGCATTGTGCTCACCAAGCTCGACGGCACGGCCAAGGGCGGCGTCATCGTCGGCATCCAAGAAGAGCTTGGCGTGCCGGTGAAGTATATTGGCGTCGGCGAAGAAGTTGAAGATTTGCAGCCCTTTGACGCAGCCGGTTTCGTAAAAGCTCTGTTCGAGAGCTAATAGGTTGCCGGCATCCTAGTCGCCTTGACTTGGAGCCGATCAGGCATTAACCTTGATTCTGCTGAAAAACCTCCAGGAATGCTTCGACAGGCTCAGCATGAACGGAAAATTCTTAACGTTATCAATCCGCTTCCCGTTCGCCCTGAGCCCTGTCGAAGGGTGAACGAGGGTTTTTCAGCAGAATTAACCTTCTGGTCATTCGGGGCGAATTATGGAAACCAGCAACAGCACTTTGGATCTCACTTTGACCGAGACTGCGATTGAGCAGGTGAAAAAGCTCTTGACGCGGGACAATCGCCAAGGCCAAGGGCTGCGCGTCGCGGTGACCGACGGTGGCTGTTCCGGCCATTCTTACAAGCTCGATTTCGACCAGGAGCAGAAACCTGGCGACACCGTGCTCGACTGGAACGGCGTGAAAGTCTACGTGGATCACGCCAGCGCGCCATTTTTGCAGGGCATGGTCATCGACTTCGAGTCGGGTCTTTACGGCGGCGGTTTCAAGTTCAGCAATCCCAATGCTACGGCCACCTGCGGCTGCGGCACCTCGTTCTCTGCTTAACGCTCACGCGCGCTTGCGGTTTTAGCTTCGGCCCGCATGCGCGCGACTAACGCAGGTCCTCGGAGAGTCCTCCCGCAAAGACGCAAAGGCGCCAAGTTTGGAAGAGTTGTCATTTCGACCCAAGGGAGAAATCTTTCTTAGATCCCTCGCATTCGCTCGGGATGACGGGCATCGGCCCGTCACCTTTGCGCCTTGGCGCCTTTGCGAGAGATATTCCGAGCCCCTTTCCACCCGTCCCTTTGAATTTTCCCCGCGATCCTGCTAGCCAAATCGTTGAGGAGAATTTTTGAAAGCGGTACAAATTCGCCGGCATGGCGGGATCGAACAACTCTGCTACGAAGACAGCACCGATCCTCAACTGAAATCTCCCAGCGAAGCCATCGTCAAGCTCAAGGCGGCAGCGCTCAATCAGTCCGATATACGGATGCGCCGCGGTCTTAGCACGGTTGCCGCGCCGTTTCCGCATATTCTTGGCAGCGACGGCGCCGGTGTGGTGGTCGAGCGCGGCGCTGAAGCACGAAACGTCAATATCGGTGACACGATCTGCCTATTTCCGGCAACGGGCTGTGGACAGTGCGAATTCTGCGTCACCGATCGGGAAGCGTCGTGCAGTGAGTTGCGGATTCTCGGCGCGCGCGACAACGGCACCTACGCCGAGTATGTGAGAGTACCGGCGCGCAATTGCTTTCCGATACCGGTTGGACTGTCGTTTGAGGAGGCCGCCGCGTTCCCGCTGGTGTTCGTCACGGCGTGGCGTATGTTGCACAACAACGCGCGGCTTCGTCCTGGCGAGTGGATTTTAATTCTCGGCATCGGCGGTGGTGTCGCCACTGCCGCGCTCCGATTGGCGCTTCATCAGGGCGCCCACGTCATCGTCACTTCGCGCAGCGATGAGAAATTAACCATGGCGCAAGCGCTTGGCGCCGAGCACGGGATCAATTCGAACAATGACGATTTCGCCGAGGAAGTTAGGCGTTTAACGGGCAAGCGCGGCGTCGATGTCGTGGTCGATTGCGTTGGCGGCGAAAATTGGCCCAAGAGTCTCGCCGCCCTAGCGCGTGGCGGGCGGTTGGTGACCTGCGGCGCGAGCGCCGGGATCGAACCGAAGACGAATCTCCAGCGCATTTTTTGGAATCACCTTAAAGTTTTCGGCTCGACATTAGGTTCGCGGCAGGATTTTCACCAGGTCCTAAACTTTATCGAAACGACAGGCGCCAAACCGGTGCTCGATAAGATTTTTCCGCTCCGAGATGCCGCCAAGGCGCAGCAGCGGCTCGAAGCGGGCCAACAGTTCGGCAAGATCGTTCTGCGGATAGATGAATGAACTTCCCCGCAGCAAACTGCGGGGAACAAACCCGCAGCGATTAAACGCAAGCCAATTGGCGAACTCATTTTTGTCAGTAGAAAAGCCATGCGAATTATTGGTGGAGCAGCGAGGGGACGACGGCTGAAAGTTCCCAAAGGCCAAGCGGTCCGGCCGACCGCGGCACGGGTAAAGGAATCGCTGTTTAACATATTGCCGCATGATTTATCCGGCTTGCGCGTCCTCGACCTTTTTGCCGGCAGCGGCAACGTCAGTATCGAGGCGCTAAGCCGCGGCGCGGTTAAAGCGGTTTTAATCGACGAATCACCCCGCTCCGCCGCGGTCATCCGGGAAAATTTGAGCCGGCTTGGCCTGAGCGCGCAGGCCGAGGTCTGGACGACGCCGGTGTTTCGTTCGCTCCGCAAGCTGGCCAAGTCGAGAGAAACTTTCGATCTGATTTTTCTCGATCCGCCCTACGACCGGGAATGGGTCGGAGCGACGCTTAGCGCCATCGGCCAATGTCATTTGCTCAGCGGCGCCGGCAGAGTCGTCGCGGAGCACAGCGCGCGAGAGCCGGTGCGTGCCCGCTATGAAGATCTCGTCTTGAATGACCAGCGGCGTTATGGTGATACTCTGCTGTCGTTCTTTATAATGGACTAAATTCTGAATTCAGCCGACTGAGGGAGAAATCATGGCTAACAGCGCTCTCGCGATCTACCCCGGCTCATTCGACCCGATCACCAACGGTCACGTCGATCTGGTCACCCGCACGCTGCGGGTTTTTGATAAAGTCATCGTGGCGATCGCCACCAACCCGGAGAAGGATCACTCGCTGTTCAGCGTTCAAGAGCGGCTCGATATGATCAATGAGGTCTTCACCGGACTCAAAGGCCGGGTCACGGCCGATTCCTTTCAAGGGTTGCTGGTCGATTACGCCGAGCGCAAAGGCTCGACGGTGGTCATCCGTGGGCTACGAGCGATCTCTGATTTCGAATATGAATTTCAAATGGCGATGATGAATCATCGGCTCAAGCCCAAGCTGGAAACGTTTTTCATGATGACCGGCGAATCAGAATTCTACACCAGCTCCCGCCTGGTCAAGGAAGTGGTCAGTCTCGGCGGCGATGTCTCCGGCTTGGTGCCGGACAACGTTCTGACCAAGCTCAAAGCGAAATTCAAACGCTAAGGAACTCTGGGCATGACTAAACTCGCGCAACGTACCAGTTTGATCAAACCGTCGGTCACCTTGGCGATCGCCGCCAAAGCGGGAAAACTGCGCGCCGAAGGCGTCGACGTGGTCAATTTTTCTGCCGGTGAGCCCGACTTCGACACGCCGGAACATATCAAAGCCGCCGCCGTTGAGGCCCTACGCAAAGGCATGACGAAATACACCGAGGTTAAAGGCATCGAACCTCTACGCGCGGCAATCGTTGATAAATATCAGAAGGAATACGGCCTCAGTTATCGCAAAGAAGACGTCATCGTGAGCTGCGGCGCCAAGCACTCGATTTATAATCTACTGCAAGCCGTGGTCAATCCCGGCGACGAAGTGCTGATTCCCGCGCCCTATTGGGTGAGCTATTCCGACATGGCCCTACTTGCGGGTGGCGAGCCGAAGCTGATTCCGACCAATGAAGCCACCGGGTTTCGCATCAAAGCGGAACAACTCCAAGCGGCGCTGACGGCGAAGACACGGGTGTTTTTTTTGAACAGTCCGTGCAATCCCACCGGGGCCAGTTACAGCCGGGACGAATTGCTCGACCTCGGAGCCGTGCTCGCGAAGCACGACTGCCTGATCTTCGCCGACGATATCTACGAAAAAATTATTTACGACGGCTTCCAAGTCCATAATATCGTCGCGCTCTGTCCGGCGCTGCGCGATCGAACCCTCATCGTCAACGGCGTGTCGAAAACGTACGCCATGACCGGTTGGCGCATCGGTTACGCCATCGGCCCCAGTGATGTCATCGCCGCGGCAGGAAAAATTCAGAGCCAGAGCACCTCTAACGCGACATCGATCGCCCAAGCGGCGGCGTTAGAAGCGATCCGCGGTCCACAGGATACCGTCGCGATGATGGTGCGGGAGTTTCAGAAACGGCGCAACGTGATTGTCGAGAAGCTCAATGCTATCCCCGGCATCCGCTGCCTAAAACCGGAGGGCGCATTCTACGTCTTTCCGAATATCGCCGGGTTGATTGGTAAAACTAGAAACGGGGGAAAGCTCAGCTCGCCCTGCGATGTCGCCGACTACCTGCTCGAAGAAGCCAAAGTCGCCGTCGTACCCGGCGAAGATTTCGGCTCCCGCGAGCATATCCGTTTTTCTTACGCGACGTCGCTCGCAGACATCGAAAAAGGCTGCGAGCGCATCCGCGCTGCGGTGGCGAAACTCAGCTAAATCGTTCGCATCACGGCTTCGGCCGTCGGCCGGTTTTTTTGAAGGCGAAATAGTCGCGCAGGAGCGAAAGGCCAGGCCCCGCAACCCTCACATACGTCGTCGCCCGGAGCCTGCGATCTTTGAAGAGGGAAGACGAAAAGCATCACGCGTAGGTCATAACACTTTGAGAAGAAAGTGTCGGGAAATAAAAGTCTGACGCCGCTCCACTTCCACGATTTGGATTTCCTCCGGCGTTAGGCCGCCTGCCTGCCGAAGCCTCGGCGCAGGCAGGTAGAGGGCGTAAACCTGTTGGTCGATCTCATGCTCCAACGCGGTCGTGTCGGCGGGGTCAGCTGGCAGCTTGCAATTCACGCGCGTGGGGAATGTCGTGGGGATGAAGCGGGCGCACTTGGGAACGTTCCAGCGTCAGCAGGGCGACGGTGTGGCCATCGTAGCCGACAAACTCCACCTCGAAGGCTTCCCCGTTGCCATGCACCAGCACGGCTGTACCCACATCGCCGCGCACCAGCCCATGTTCAGGCTGGTCGCACGTCAAAGCCACGGGGTCCAGTTCATTGATTGTATTCATAATTTCGGCAACGGATGTGCGGTCACAAAGCGCGGCGCATCACCACTCGGAGTAATATACCATGCGGTGCGAACATTCAAGTTTGTCCCGTCGGGCGCGGTCAACGGGCCATCCACAACGTAACGCCGGCCATAACTGGTTTCCTTCATCTCGACAACCTCGTTCTCGCTCGCGTGCCGGATCAGCACTTCCGCCAGCCGCTGCCAATCGGCCACGGTAAAGCCAAAACGCAGAAAAAACGACGCCTTGCTTCCGCCTGCGGGATGCGCCGGGTTGAGCAAATAATGCGTCACCTTCCGCCCGGCACAGTGGCTAGTTGGGCGTTGGGCAATTTCATTTCGCCGACTCCTCGACGATTTGGACCCGCCTGCCAATCCGCGGGCAGGTTTCCTCCGGCGTGAGGCCATAGAGGGCATAGACGTGGCGGTCGATCTCTTGCTCCAGCTCGCTCGTGTCCACGCGGGCGTCAATGACTTCCGCTGCCGTGCGACCATGAACGGCCCAGTGCATCTTGTTCTGCACCGTCTGGAAAAACCGCTGCGTCATTTCCGCGTCCGGCACGTAATCAATACTCGTCTGATAAATGTCGCAAATCTTCCGGTAGAAGTTCCGCTCCGACAGGCGGATTTCCCGGATGCGCTCCAGCAGTTCGTCGAAGTAGTCCTTGCCGAAGACCTGTTTGCCCCGCTTCAACCGCTCATCGTCCAGCACGAAGCCCTTGATGATGAACTCCCGCAGCGTCTTCGTCGCCCAGATGCGGAACTGCGTGGCCTGGTAGCTATTCACCCGGTAGCCCACGGCGATGATGGCATCGAGATTGTAGTAATTGGCCGAGTAAGTTTTCCCGTCCCCGGCAGTATGTTCCAAAATGGAACATACTGAATCCTCCGCCAGTTCCCCGGTAGAGAAGATGTTCCCCAAGTGCTTCGTGATCGCGGGGCGCTTGACGCCGAACAACTCCGCCAGCGCCTTCTGCGTCAGCCAGACCGTCTCGTCCTTGAAAAACACGTCCACCTTTACCGCCCCATCCGGCGCGGTGTAGAGAAGGAATTGGTTTTGCTCGCTCATGCCTTGCCTTCGATGATGCGGACGGTGTCGAGGGTTTGGAGTTTATCGGGGGCGACGAGGTCGCCAAGCTGAGCTAAATAATTAGCGTCACGGCTTGGGCCGGCGTCCGGTCTTTTTGAATTCGAAATAGTCGCGCAAGACATAAAGGCCAGGCCCCGCAACCCTAACGTAGCTGTCACTTGATCAAGTCCGCCTCGCGTAGGGTGTGGCGCGGGTGCCAGGCATGCCTTATTGACCTTAGTTCTAGACGTTCACTCGCTGCGCTCTGTTCAAGACTTTTAACTGCGCGCGGGAACAACTCAGCCCAAATTTTCGCCACTCTACTGGAATCACCGGCGCTCTGACAAGGGGACTATCTTTCGTGGGTGAAAGCGATTGCTTTCGTTCAAATCGTTCCAAACGTTCAACCGCTTTGCTCCGTTCAAGTCGTTTACCGGATCAAGGAGTGTTCAAGTTTCAAGCGTTCAACGACAGATTCTGACGGGATGACGACAGTGGGTTCCGACAAAGATACCTCAGCGCCCGCCACGAATTGACCCAGTAGCCGACTGAAGTGATCGCGTCCAGGTTGTAATTCTTCAGGCGCCGCTGTACCTGACGACGAGACGGATTCGGAGGGGAAATTCCACGTTTCCGGAATTCCGGAAGTGTGGTATTGAGCCGCGCCGATCGGCTTCCGCCGGCGCTCTGACAAGCGACGGAAATCGTGAATATCTCACTACCCCACTTCGCCGGTGAGCTTCCTCCGTCGCGCCGTGGGCGCTATGGCGGACAAGGCGGGAGCGGCGTGGCGTGGCGTTCGGCCTTCACTCCTTTTCCTCCCTCGGCCGGCCAAGCTGCCGCACTGCTGTATTGGCGGTGAGGGTCTGCATTTGGCAAATGGCGATTTGATTCAGCCGCTTGAGCCGTTCACCCTGGGTCAGGACCATGTGGATGAACTCGGCATTCGTGCCCTCAATGTTGGCCAGCACGAGCAACTGCTCCACCGTCGCGTATTCGCGCATGTTGCCTTCGAATTTGGGGTTGGCGTCGCGCCACTGTTTCGCCGTCTAGCCAAAGAGCGCCACGTTGAGAACATCCGCCTCGCTGGCGTAGGTGATGGCGGCCTGGCCCGGCGTGATTTTCGGCGGGATGAGGTGTGCCTTGATGGCATCGGTGTGGATGCGGTAATTGAGCTTGGAGAGAGTGCGGTTGAGATTCCACGCGAGTGAGAGGCGGCGGCTTTCGTCATTCTTGAGCCGCTGAAATTCCTTGATGAGGTAGAGCTTGAACTCAACGGACACCCAAGAGGCAAATTCAAACGCGATGTCCTTGTGGGCGTAGGTGCCGCCATAACGTCCGGCTTTGGAAATCAGTCCGATGGCACGGGTGGCCTCAATCCATCGTTTGGCCGTCAGGATGAAACTGTTCAATCCCGCCTGTTTTCTAATCCCATCGAATTCGATGGGATTAAAACTGGGATTGTTCAACTGCTCCCAAACACCGAGGAACTCGATGGTGTTCCGATTTCGCAGCCAGTTCTGGATGATATAGTCGGTCCGCTCGCGGTCTTTGAAGCGGGCGATGTCCGTGAGCGAGATGAAGTCTTCATCCGTTTGCGAGAGCACAGTGATGGCTGCGCCCTGAACTTCGATGATGGATTTCTTGGCTTTGCTCATGGCTTCAAGGTGATGCGGTTTTGTCAGGCCTTAGAGGTCATACTCTTAGGTCTCGACTTTCTTTGACATTAACCACCGTCGTCGTCACTTTAGGAACGCTGATCGACAGAATATCCGAACTCCGAACCATCCGTCCCATTTAAAGCTTCCGCTCCCAGGCGCCCCGTTCGAGGTTTAATTCCAAAGCCTGATCCAATCGCTCAACGGGTTCCATCAGTTCCAGTTGTTCGGCAGACTTCCACGGTTCCGGAATTCCGGAAACGTGGGAATGAACCCCAATTATCGTTTGCCGTAGCGCGCGGCGCGTTCCTCAACCAGAAAGCCGATCTTGCGTTTCTTGGGCCCCGGCGGTGCCATCAATTGGCGTATGGCTTCGAATAGCGATCGAATATGGACGTCATGGCTTTCCAATTTGCGCTCCAACGTGTCGAGCTTGCGGGCCAAATCCTTATTGGAAGAGATCATCTCTCTTAGCCGGACGAATGCTCGCATGATCTGGATATTGATCTCAACCGCCCTCTCACTGTTGAGCACGCTCGATAACATGGCCACGCCCTGCTCGGTAAAAACGAATGGCAAATAGCGTCGGCCGCCGCGGCCCTTTTTTGAGATCACAGATTGTGATCTCAAAGATTTGGCCTCGTCCACCGAAAGCAGGAACATGAAGTCGGCCGGGAATCGATTAGCGTTTCGCTTAACGGCTTGAATCAGGACTCGGGTTTCTACTCCATAGAGATCGGCGAGATCGGCATCCAGCATCACCTGTGACCTCGGATCAAGCGTATAAGTTCCTCGATTTGGCGAGTCGAAGCGAAGTTGCTCATAGGGAACGACCCTTTCAAGCGCTCGGCTGAAGACGTTAAGTAACACGGCAATCATTCAGCCCAAATTTTCGTCACTCTAGTGGAATCACCGGCGCTCTGACCAGCGACGGTAATCGCCCATTTCGCCCGCGACTATTCGAGGCACTACGGCTTCGGCCGCCGGCCGGTTTGTTTGAAGGCGAAATAGTCGCGCAAGATCTGTGCATGATCGAAAACGATCGGCTCTGGTAAATCGTTTTCGTGAAATATCCGGGCCAGCTTGGCGTCGTCGGCGCCATGGGGAATGCCATTCGCAGTCGCAATGAAGACCGTGGACACCGTGTGATGGCGCGCATCGCGGTTCGGATTGGAATAGGTGTAGAACTGCTCGGTTAAGACAACATCCAGGGAGGTTTCTTCCTTCGCCTCACGCCGCGCTGCGATTTCAATGCTCTCACCGTAGTCGACAAACCCGCCGGGGATTGCCCAGCCATGGGGAATATTTTTTCTTTCGATCAGAACGATGCCGCCGTTTACTTCGACGATGATGTCGACGGTCAGCAATGGATTGGGTGATTTTTCACTCATGGCGCTTCACTACCTTGACTCCGGCCAAAGCGCAAGGTACAAAGACCTTTCAATTTCTTATCGCGGGGTGGAGCAGTCTGGTAGCTCGCAAGGCTCATAACCTTGAGGTCCCGGGTTCAAATCCCGGCCCCGCAACCAATCACCCAGGGGCCGTCACGGCCCCTTTTTTTCATGTCGGCGGCGCATGTCTAACGATCTTGCGCACTCGGTTTCGAGTGATAGACTTCTCGCAAAGTTGATCTTTGACGTCTAACTCACTGAGCCCATGACCATGCGGAAATCACTGTCATTCACAATCGTCATTTGGTTAGTGCTCGGCCTAGTTCGGTTCGCGCCGGCTTCGAACCATTACACGGCCAAGCAATTGGACGCCCTTGCGGAGCGCGTCGGTAGCGAATTTTGGATTAACTCACCAGCCGGCAAGGCACCGCTGTTCTTAACCGCTCCCGCGCCCAATGCCGCGACCTTCCGTCCGTCGGACAACGAATCTTTTGAAATCAGCGAACTGGTCGGACGGGCGAATAAAAATCCCTACTACAAAGTCAAATTTCAATCGGGAAAGGTCGCCTACCTGCGCCCTGAAGCCTTACATGAGGAACTCAATTCGACCATCGTCAGCAGCGATCCGCTTGCCGAGGAGAAACGCAAGGCTGAACAATCGGCGGAAGTAGAAAAGCAACGCCTCGCATGGATCAAAGCCCAGGCCTGGCCGCCGGCAGTGCAAGAGGCAGCGATTAAAAAACAGCCGACGCCCGGTCTGAATAGCGGAGAAATAAAGCAAGTCATGGGCCCGCCGAGACGCATCGTCAAGGCTAGCGGTCTGGTCAAGTCTCGCGGCCCAGCGCAAGTTCACGAAGAACGTTGGTTCTATGCGGACGGTGTGGTGCTTTTGTTTCGCAATGACATTCTGAGTCAAGTCGATCGGCCCGGCGCCAAATAGTCACCGCGACGCTCCGATCGGCGGCTTCGTCGTTGATGGTTTAGTTCGGCAGTAATTAATCGACACACCATCCAATATTTTCATGGTTAAGTTCGCCTGACTCACTCGCCAGCCGTCAAAACCCACAATCAAGTTCACGCGCTTGTACCGTTGATAACCCGCGCTTTATCGGACCCTACCAAGAAACCATTTTTTACGGCCGGTTGTCAAAAATCAAAAAAACATGTACAACCGTGGCGATTTTCTAATGGAGGTTTGACAGATTTGCCTATTACCATCAAAAAGGCGCGAAGAATCAACGAATTGCCACCCTATCTATTCGCCGAAATCGACCGGCGTAAGCGCGCAGCGTTGGCCCGCGGGGTTGATTTGATCGATCTCGGCATCGGCGACCCGGATATTCCAACCCCTTCGGTAGTCGTAGAAAAACTCTTGGAGAGCGCTAGCAAACCGGTTAACCATCGTTATCCGAGCAGTTCCGGCATGGCGGAGTTTCGCCAAGCGGTAGCGACTTGGTATCAGAGCCGCTTTAACGTCAAGCTCGATGCCACCAACGAAGTGGTATCGCTCATCGGTTCAAAAGAAGGTATCGGAAACATGGCGGTGGCGTTCGTCGATCCTGACGACGTCGTGCTGGTCGCCAGCCCTTGCTACCCGGTCTATCACATCGGTACCGCATTCAATGGCGGCAAGAATTATTTTCTGCCACTCAAAAAGGCAAATCATTTTTTACCGGACCTCGAGTCAATTCCGGCGGATGTGGCAAAACAGGCGAAGCTCTTATGGATCAACTACCCCAATAATCCCACTGCCGCGGTAGCGGACAAGGATTTTTATCTGCGGGTGATCGATTTTGCCAATAAATATAACGTCATCGTCTGCCACGACGCAGCTTATACCGAGATGGGTTATGACGACTATCGGCCGATGAGCTTTCTTGAAGTCGACGGAGCCCGCGAAGTCGGCATCGAATTTCACTCTTTATCGAAAACTTTCAACATGACCGGTTGGCGCATCGGCATGGCGGTCGGTAATGCCGATCTGGTCAGCGGCTTGGCGCAGGCGAAGTCAAATCTTGATTCGGGCATTTTTCAAGCGGTCCAAGAAGCTGGCATTGAAGCGCTTAAACTGGGCGAGACGATCGTCGCGCCTAGTCGTAAAATCTATCAGGAACGGCGCGACATCTTAGTCGACGGTCTGCGCGCGGTCGGCCTGGAATGCGAGAAACCGAAAGCGACATTCTACGTTTGGGTGTCTTGCCCTAAAGGGCTATCCTCCGCCGAGTTCACCACCAAGCTGCTCGACGAAGCCGGTGTGGTAACCACTCCCGGCAACGGCTTCGGTGATGCCGGAGAGGGATATGTTCGATTCACCGTCTGCGTTGACAAAGAACGGCTACGGGAGGTTGAGGAGAGGATTCGACGGGTAAAACTTTAGAATTCATTCCCTAAAACAAGTTTATGGCGAGTGGAATTACTCATCAAGTCTATATTGGAATCGGTTCCAACGTCGGCAACAAAAGAGAGAATTTCTTTGAGGCCGTGACTCGACTCGCCAAACTGCCGGATACTCGGGTGCTCAAGGAGTCATCCCTCTACGAGAGCGAACCGCTGGGCGACGCCAAAGAGTGGTACGTCAACGGCGCGGTGGAAATTGAGACCAAGTTCAAGCCCGAGATGCTGCTCAAAAAGTTCAAGAACATCGAGCGCGCCATGGGCCGAAAAAAAATCAAAAAACGCTGGGGCGCCAGAATTATCGATCTGGACATTTTGCTTTTCGACTCCGCGGTGGTAAAGAAAAAGAATTTAAGAATACCCCATCCAGAGATGTCCACCCGTAAGTTCGTGCTCATCCCACTCGGTGAAATCGCGCCGCAGGTGATTCACCCCGAGCTCGGGGTGACGATTTCCGAAATGTTGTTCAAGATCAAGGACGACAAGAAAATCCATTTATTTCACTCGTAAGCGACCGCCACCGATCTTGGAGCAATATGCTGCCGCTCCGCCTGCTGCTGCTTTTTGTCATCTGTTATATAGTTTTTCTGGCGCTGAAATCGCTAATCGCCGGCAAAAAAGCCAAGGCTGGCGACGCCGCCAAGATCGGCGAACCCATGGTGCTCGATCCTCAATGTCAGACCTATATACCGAAATCGGATGCACTGGCGCGGCAGGGGAAATACTTTTGTAGCGAAGAATGCGCCCGGCGTTACCTAGCCGGTTAAAGCTTGCAGGATCTTCTCATGGACGCCGTCAAAGCCGCCGTTCGACATAACCAGTAAAACATCGCCGGAGCGCGCCTTTTGCGCCACGTGAGCAGCGATTTGGCTGGCGCCTTCGGCAACCAACGCGCGCTGATCGCCGGCAAGTCGATTGGCTTGCTCGACCAAACTATCGACCGATAGTCGCTCACCTTCCGGCACTTTCTCCGGCTGGAAAACCCGGGCGACAAGCACTCGGTCGGCAAGGGCCAAGGCGGCGGCGAACTCTTTTTCGAAGATGTTGCGTTTGCTGGTGTTGCTGCGCGGCTCGAAGATCGCCCACAATCTGCGGCCGGCATAGGCTGCGCGCACGGCCTCGATGGTTTCGCGCACCGCGGTTGGATGGTGCGCAAAATCGTCGATGACCAGCACGCCGCGTCTTTCGCCGCGAACTTCCTGACGCCGCTTGACCCCTTTGAAGGTGCGGAAGCCGTCGAGCAGTCGTTCCCGTTCGACGCCGAGGACCCGGCCCATGGCGTAAACCGCCAGCGCGTTCATGACGTTGTGTCGGCCGATAACCGCAGCTTCCAATGGTCCTTCGGCTCGACCTTTGTAGCAGGGCGCGAAAAAGCTTCGGCCTTCGCGAAATTGCACGTCGGTCACGGTCCAATCGCCTTTTTCGCCGTAACTTGTGCACTTAGACCGCGCGGCCTGAGCAACTGACAGCGCCGCCGGATAATCGCTAGAGACCACCAGCGTGCCGTCGGCCGGGATGATCTCGATCAAGCGCGCGAACGCGCTCTTGACATGATCGAGGTCGCGGTAAATATCGGCATGATCGAATTCCACGCTGGTAAGAATCACGTCCGTTGGCCGGTAGTGAAGAAACTTCGGTCCCTTATCGAAAAACGCCGTATCGTACTCATCGCCCTCAAGCACAACCTGGCTGCCCCCTCCGACTCGCCATCCGCTGCCGAAATTGAGCGGCACGCCGCCAACAAAGAAACCAGGATCGAGCCCTGCCGCGGTTAGGACCCAGGCCGCCAATGCCGATGTAGTGGTCTTGCCATGAGTGCCGGCGATGACCCATGATCGGCGCGAGCCGATTAAGAATTCGCCCAATGCCTGCGGAAATGAAATATACCAAAGGTTTTGGCTGATGACCGCATCGGCCTCTGGATTTCCGCGCGAAATCGCATTGCCGATGACCACCAGATCGGGGCGCGGCACAAGGTGCTCGGCACGATAACCGGTGAGCACTTCAATGCCAATTTCCGCAAGGTACGTACTCATCGGCGGATAGACGTTTTGATCCGAGCCGGTGACCCGATAGCCGCGCGACTTGAGCAGGCCGGCGAGAGACGCCATGCCGACGCCGCAAACCGCGATCAAGTGGATGTGGCTGCCCGGCGCTAGATCGTTCATGGGAAAAGCGCTTTCATAATGAGATCGTGAATCTGCGGACGAAATTCTTTGATTTTTTCGTTCTTGCGGGTTGGGTGGACCCGGTTGGTGAGCAGCACGACGTGGCAATTTTTCTCCAGATCCCACCAAATCGAGCAGCCGGTAAAACCCAGATGACCCACCGAACGAGGCGAAAACAAATTGCCGCTGGCCGACTGACCGGCTGTGGGCGTGTCCCAGCCGAGGGCAAATGTCGTAGGGTTCGCGGTTTTGTCCCTCGTCAGAAACTCCTCAACCAACGGCTGCGGCAGATAATTATCTTTGCCATGAAGACATTGGTCCAACCGGACGAGCAATGCATGAATATCGCGCGCTGACGAGAACAGTCCGGCGTGACCAGCGACACCACCCATCGCATAGGTATTGTCATCATGGACTTCGCCGCAGAGCACTTTTTTGCGCCAGGGACAGTTCTCCGTCGGCGCAATCATGTCGGTAACCGTTTGCAAGCGGCGCGTGCGCAGCTGCGTCAGATCGACGAAACCGGTCGAGCGCAGCCCCATCGGTTTAAAAATCCGCTCTTGGCAGAAGCGATCGAGCGTATTGCCGGTGAGGATTTCGACGGCTTCGCCGAGAATCATGAAGCCGAGGTCGCTGTATAGAGTTTGACTGCCCGGCGCGCTCAGCGGTTTATCGCGATGGATCAGTTCAAAGACATAACTCTTGGCCGCCCGGCTCGCGATAAAATAAATTCGTCCGGACTTCTCGCTCTTTATGATCTCTTCAAAATACGGTTTCCAAGCCGGCAGTCCGGCGCGGTGCGCCAGCAGGTGGCGGAAAGTCGTCAGGCTCTTGCCCAGCACACCGTACATGGGAATCACTCGGGTGACCTGATCATCCAAGCGAATTTTTTTTTCCTGCACCAGCAACATAACCGCGACCGTGGTTGCCAGCGGTTTGGTCAGCGACGCGACATCGAAAACGGTTTCAAGCTGCATCGGCAACTTCTCCGGCAAAGTCGCGCGACTGCCAAAAGCTCGTTCATAGACCACGACTTGGTCTTTACTGACCAGGAGCACGGCGCCGGGAAAAACTCCCTGATTGACGGCGTCTTGAAAGGCATTTTCAACTGCACGAAAGTCCATGAAAAATTACCGGGTGATTCTCCAATTGAAATGGGTCTTCAGGCTTTCCTGTGAATCAGAGCTCGGAGATTGCACCGCGGAGGCGCAGAGGACGCGTCCTTCGACTAGGCTCAGGATGCGCGGCGATGAAAAACTCCGCTCGTGGTGAGCTTGTCGAACCATGCGAACTCTGTGCCTCTGTGGTGAGTACTTCTTCACAGGAAACCCGGAAGAACCATCTTTTTCACGACACCGGAGTTTCGAGCAACGCCAGGGTTGAGTTTCCGCCATCGAGCCGCATCCGCGCGCCGAACGGTAGGGCGAGATTTTCTTGCCCATGGCCAGCCCTGATGCCCATCACTACGGGATATGGCGCGTCACGGAAGAGTTCGGCGATAATTTGGTCGATGCCTCTAGGGCCGTCGCCATCGCAACCGGTAAAGTCACCGAAGACAACGCCGGCCACCTGGTCGAGCATCCCTGCCATCTTTAAGTGCGTCAACATTCGCTCAAGCCGGTACGGCCGCTCGCCCACATCTTCCATGAATAGCAGTTTTCCCCGAGTATCGATCTGGTAGGGAGTTCCAAGCGTGGTTACCAACATCGATAGACAACCGCCGACCATCTCGGCTTCAGCGACTCCTGGCCTAACGGGAGCATCCAAGCAGACCGACCAGCTATCGAGATCACCGCTCAACACACGCCAAAAACAAGCCTTAGCCTGATCGGTTAATCCCCGCGCGATGTCCTCGGCAACCATTGGCGCGTGAAAAGTCACCATGCCGCATGATTGGTAGAGCCAATTGAGCAAAATCGTGATGTCGCTATAGCCGGCAAAAATTTTCGGCCGGTTTATTAGCTCTGAGCTCAAGTGAGGCAGTAGTTGAATCGAACCAAATCCGCCGCGGGCGCAAAAAATCGCGTCGATGTCAGGGCGGCGAAAAAATCTAATTAAATCCTCAGCGCGCTCAGCCGGGCTGCCTGCTAAATACCCCTTGCGCGCATAAATGGCGGCGCCAAGCTCCACTTCAAAGCCCTCGGCTTCGATCGCCTCAATGCCCCGCCGGACCGCATCAGGCTCCACGCACCCGGCGGGCGCCACGACTCCAATACGCGCCCCAGGCTTTAGGCGGGGCGGTTTATGCACAGCCAAGCGAGTTCTCCACACCCATTGTACGTAAGCTAACCAGAGCATTGACCGCCGCTGTGGATAATTTCCCAGACGAAAATTCATCGGCGCTCATTAGACCCGATCATTGTCGCAAAAAAGCCGTGAAAAAGCCATGCACATGGCAGAATTTATTGGCTTATCGGCCAATTCGGCAGGTCTGACCGGGCGCCCCTGGCAATTGACTTCGAGGCCGATGACGGATAAAGAGCAGACTTAACTCACAATCGTTACCGGCGACTTAACCGCTTCTGAGCTGTTTATTCACAAGGTTATCCACAGCTGATGAAAATTAAGGCGGAGCAGCTTGACCAAATTGCCAGCTTGCTAGTTAGCAACTACAAGACGAAGGACCTCATGGTGGCTAGGGCCACCGAAGCGGCGATAAAAAAGCAGATCGGCGAGGTGATCGCAAAAAACTTTGCTGAAGAAGAGGCCATCGAAGAAGAAGCGCGTAAAATGTTGGCGTCGGTCGCCCAGGCCTCACGGGACATGGATCCCTACAAAATGTTCCTGCTGGCAAAACAGAAACTAGCGGCCAAGAAAGGCTTTATCCTTTGAGCCGCCTGTCCGAGAGCCGCATCTCTCACCTGGCCCACCTGGTGCTGGACGGCTTGCGCAAAGCACAGCTCGGCGAGTTTCCCAACGAAGGCCGAGCGCTGGCTGAAACCAAGCAAGTGTTGCACGATTTTTTTCAGCGCGACGACCATGTCGACGATATCGTCAGACGAAAAATCCAGTCGCTGTCGCGCCACGTACCGCCGGGAAGCCGGGAATGGGATATCCTTTACCGCAAGTATTTTGAAGAGGAGAGCCGCAAACAGCACAAGTAGTCGACCTCGGCCGCCGGGCAATTGCTTTAAAGCCGGCGAATTTTCACGGTTAAAAGCTTGACATGGAGAAATCAATGCTTAGATTCACGGCGCCGAGGATTATTCGGGGTCACCATTGGAAACGATAATCCAGGCAAACCTCAAAAAATTAAGAAAGTTAAGTGAAATTTTGAAAGGAGGCAGAAAGTGAAAATTAGGCCTTTGCAGGACCGGGTCATTGTCAAACGCATCGAGGAAGAAGAGAAGAGCAAGGGAGGGATCATCATTCCCGACACCGCCAAAGAGAAGCCACAGGAAGGTAAAGTCGTGGCGGTCGGTAAAGGGAAAGTGAATGACGACGGCAAGATCATCCCGCTCGATGTTAAAGTAAATGACCGAGTACTATTTGGAAAATATTCTGGCAGCGAAATCAATATCGACGGCGAAGAACACATGATCATGCGCGAGGAAGATATCCTCGGCATCATCGAGAAGTAATTTTTGAAAGAATCTGAGGAGGAAAAGATGGCAGCTAAAATGGTAAAATTTAGTCGCGAAGCGCGAGACGCGATTTTGAGAGGGGTTAACGTTCTCGCCGACGCGGTCACCGTAACGCTCGGCCCCAAGGGTAGAAACGTCGTCCTCGACAAATCCTATGGCGCCCCCACTGTCACCAAAGACGGCGTCACCGTAGCCAAGGAAGTGGAACTCGAAGACAAGTTTGAAAACATGGGCGCGCAAATGGTCAAGGAAGTCGCCAGCAAGACGTCCGACGTTGCCGGCGACGGTACCACGACAGCGACCGTCCTGGCTCGCCAGATCTACGCTGAAGGCGTGAAGTTAGTCGCCGCCGGCCACGACCCGATGACCCTCAAACGGGGCATCGACAAAGCCGTGGAGGCGATCGTCGAAGAGCTCAAAAATATTTCGAAACCCACCAAGGACCCCAAAGAGATCGCCCAAGTCGGCACCATCGCGGCGAACAATGACTTGGCTATCGGCGAGGTCATCTCCGAAGCGATGAACAAGGTCGGCAAGGAAGGCGTGATCACCGTCGAGGAAGCGAAAGGCTTGGAGACCACGCTTAATGTCGTCGAAGGCATGCAGTTCGACCGTGGCTATCTCTCGCCCTACTTCGTCACCGACCCGGAAAGAATGGAATGCGTCCTTGAAGACGCCTACCTGCTGATCCACGAAAAGAAGATCAGCAACATGAAAGAGATCCTGCCGATCCTTGAGCTAATCGCCAAGTCCGGCAAGCCTTTCATCATCATCGCCGAAGATATTGAAGGCGAATCGCTGGCAACCCTCGTCGTCAACAAAATCCGCGGCACGCTGCGCTGCGTCGCGGTCAAAGCTCCCGGCTTTGGCGACCGGCGTAAAGCGATGCTCGAAGACATCGCCATTCTCACCGGCGGCAAGCTGATCGCCGAAGAGTTAGGCATTAAGCTTGACAACATCGCACTGAGTGATCTTGGCCGCGCCAAGAGGATCGTCGTCGACAAGGACAATACCACGATCATCGATGGCGCCGGCAAGAAGGCGGACCTCGAAGGCCGCATCAAACAGATCCGCGCCCAGACCGACGAAACAACTTCGGATTATGACCGCGAGAAACTCCAAGAGCGCTTGGCCAAACTGATCGGCGGCGTGGCCGTCATTAACGTCGGCGCGGCCACTGAGATCGAGATGAAGGAAAAGAAAGCCCGCGTCGAAGATGCGCTCCACGCCACCCGAGCGGCGGTCGAAGAAGGCATCGTACCCGGCGGCGGCGTCGCCCTGCTCCGCGCTTCAGCTGTGCTCGACAAGCTGCGCGCCTCGGGGGATGAAAAATGGGGCGTCAATATCATCAAACGGGTCGCCGAAGAGCCGTTGCGCCGCATCGCCATCAACGCCGGCGTCGAAGGTTCGATTGCGTTACAGAAAGTCAGAGAGGGCAAGGGCGCATTCGGCTTTAACGCCCTTACCGAAGAGTACGAAGACCTTATGAAAGCCGGAGTCATCGACTCCACCAAGGTCGTGCGCACGGCGTTGCAAAACGCCGCTTCGGTCGCGAGCATGCTGCTCACAACCGAAGCGATGGTCGCGGAGAAGCCGGAAGAACGATCGGCCATGCCCGCAATGCCTCCTGGAGGTATGGGCGGCATGGGTGGAATGGGCGGCATGATGTAATTTCCCGCTCGATTTGTTTAAGGCCCGTTACAAGCGTCACAAGACGTTGGTAACGGGCCTTTCTGTTTTCCTCTACCTTGACTCTGAGCATCTTTCATATTATTTTGCTTTGAAACTTTCCCCTGGAAATATAACAATTTAGCAATCCCATTCATGTTCGAATCGCTCACCGACAAGCTTGAACTGACCTTTAAGCGGTTACGGGGTCAGGGAAAGATCACTGAGACCAACATCGACGACGCGCTGCGCGATGTGCGCCTTGCCTTGCTTGAGGCCGATGTCCATCTCAAAGTCGTCAAGACTTTTCTCGATTCGGTCAAAACCAAGGCGATGGGTCAGGAGGTACTGCAAAGCCTGACCCCGGAGCAGCAATTCATCGGCGTGGTGCGCGACGAGTTGATTCAATTATTGGGCGGCGACTACCACGAACTCGATCTCAAGACTGCGCCGCCGGCGGTGATCATGCTAGTCGGTTTGCAAGGTTCTGGTAAGACCACCACCTTGGCAAAGCTGGCGCGCTATCTGAAGAAAGAAAAGAAACGGACGCCCTATCTGGTGCCCGCCGATATTTACCGTCCCGCGGCCATTGAGCAATTGAAGATTCTTGGCAACGAACTTGAGCTGCCGGTTTTTGACTCTGACCCGAAGCTTTCCGCCGTGGCGATTTGCCAACGCGCCTTGGCAGAGGCCAAGAAAAAATTCTGCGACGTCATGCTCATCGACACCGCCGGCCGCTTGCATATCGACGAGGAATTAATGCAAGAGCTGGTGGCGATCAAAGACGCGGTCAGGCCACACCAGATTTTATTTGTCGCGGATTCAATGACCGGCCAGGACGCGGTCAATCAAGCCCTCGGCTTTGACGGCAAGCTTGGCCTGAACGGAATTATTTTAACCAAGCTCGACGGCGACGCCCGCGGCGGCGCCGCGTTGTCGATTCGTGAGATGGTCGGTAAACCGATTTTATTTTCGGGTATCGGTGAAAAACTCGATGCTTTGGAGCCCTTCTATCCCGACCGGCTGGCCTCGCGTATCCTGGGGATGGGCGACGTGCTCTCGCTGATCGATAAAGTGCAGCAAAATGTCGAGCAGAAAGAAGCGGAGCGTTTACAGAAAGCTTTTCAGAAGCAACAATTTACTCTGGAAGAGTTTCAAATTCAGCTCCAACAGATCAAACGCATGGGACCGGTCGGCGGCCTGTTGGAAATGATCCCCGGCGGCAAGAAGTTGGCGTCCCAAGTCGATGCCGAGAAGGCCGAAAAAGAGCTCAAGCGCGTCGAGGCGATCATCAACTCGATGACGATACAGGAACGGCGCAATCCCGCGCTTCTCAACGGCAGCCGGCGGCGGCGCATCGCCCAAGGCAGCGGCACGACGGTCACCGACATCAACCGTTTAATAAAACAGTTCCTCGAAATGAAAAAAATGATGCAAAGGGTGAGCAAGCAGGGCGTCAAATCGCTGCTCAGCAGGATGCCCAACCCGTTTAATTAAAGGAGAAGGGAAAAGAGCATGAGTGTAACCATTCGCATGAGCCGGCATGGCGCGAAGAAGAAGCCTTTTTACCGTATCGTCGTCAGCGATCGGCGCTTTCCGCGCGACGGCCGCTATATCGAGCAGGTTGGCACCTATGATCCGAGCGCCAGAAGCGGCGGCGTAAAGCTCAACCGAGAAAAGATCGACTCGTGGATCAAAAAAGGCGCCAAGCCGTCGCAAACCGTTTCCGAGCTGATTAAAAAAGAAAAGAAAGCCAGTTAATTCATGGGCCGTGAACGATGCAGGAATTGGTTCGATACCTGGCGAGAGCCCTGGTAAGTAATCCCGACGCCGTCGAGATCAAGGAATCCGAAAGCGACGGAGCCTCGGTCATTGAGATCAGAGTCGCCAAGGAAGATCTCGGCCGAATTATCGGCAAACAAGGCCGCACGGCAAAGTCGATCCGCATCCTGTTGAACGCCGCGCCATGCCGCGACAATCGTCGAGTCATCCTCGAAATCGTCGAGGAAAACTAATTGCCTCGACGCCGATGGCTGAACAGCTAGTTCCCCTCGGTGCAATCGTCGCCACCCACGGCCTCGACGGCTGGCTCCGGCTCAATCCCTTTAACCCGGACAGCGAAACATTGTCGCCCGGCCTGGAAGTGTGGCTGGAGAAGTCCGGCGGCCAATCGCGACAGGAAATCGAGTCGAGCAAGCCGCACAACAAGCAGTTTCTCGTCAAACTACGCGGCGTCAATCACATCGATAGCGCGCGCCAACACATCGGCGCCACTCTGCTGGTCGAGGCTACCGCCCTCGCCGAGTTGGAGCCCGGACAGTACTATCAATATCAAGTCATTGGCTTCGAAGTCGTCGATGTCAACGGCATGGTGATTGGCAAAGTGGTTTCGACCCTCTCGACCGCCGGCGGCGAACTTTACGTCGTCCAAGGATCGGAAAAGCAACATCTGATCCCCGCGGTCAAAGAGATCGTCGAGAAAGTCGACTTCGCCGAAAAGAAAATGGTGATCAATCCACCTGACGGCTTGTTGGATTTGTAGCGACGTTAGCGCAGCGCGCAAAGCCGCAACCGAAATTCAGAATATCTCTCGCAAAGACGCCAAGACCGCAAAGGTCGGAAAGAAACCAGAAGATGATTCGTAAGAACATTTATTTCCCCCTCCGAACTTTGCGTCTTTGCGCCTTTGCGAGAGGCGTATCCGAAACGGAAAAAATTGCGCATGGCGCGCAAATTTCCAGCTATTGCAGTGCAAAACTCGGAAAGGAATAACTTACCACGAAGGTTTGTCAAAAGTTTAAGCGGATTAAATTCCGAACTTCGTGCCCTTCGTGTGCTTCGTGGTGAGACCGTTACATGCTCAAGTTCACGGTCATCACGATTTTCCCGCGGATGCTCGACTCCGCGCTCGGCCACAGCATTCTAAAGAAGGCCCAGGAGAAGGGATTGATCGGCGTCGAGCAGGTAGACCTGCGCGACTACACCAGCGACCGCCATCATACTACCGATGACTCTCCCTACGGCGGCGGCCAGGGCATGCTGATGAAGCCCGAGCCGCTGGCCGCGGCGATCGAAGCGGCGCGCGTGCGAAATCCAAAAGCACGGGTCATCTTGCTCGCGCCACAAGGGCGGGTGTTCACTCAGAGCGAGGCCCAACGGCTGGCCCAAGAGCAGGAGATCGTACTAATTTGTGGCCGTTACGAGGGCATCGACGAACGAATTAAGGCCTTTGTCGACGAGGAAATTTCCATCGGCGACTATACCCTTAGCGGCGGCGAACCCGCCGCTAGCGTCGTCATCGACGCGGTCGCGCGCCTAATACCGGGAGTGCTCGGCAACGAAGAATCGCCGCTCGACGAATCGTTTTGCAACGGTCTGCTCGAATACCCGCAGTACACCCGCCCGGAAGAGTTTCGCGGCATGAAGGTTCCCGAAGTGTTGCTCTCCGGTGACCACCAACGGATTAAGCAATGGCGCCATGAGCAAAGCGTCGAGCTTACCCGCGCGCGCCGGCCCGATCTGCTAGCTAAGGCTGCGCCAGAGATTGAACGATCTCACTCGGTGGCGCCCCAGGCGGCGGTTTATCTCGCGCTGCTGCATTACCCGGTCTACGACAAGAACCATCAAGTCGTGACCACGGCGGTAACCAACATGGACATCCACGACATCGCCCGCTCCGGCCGTAGCTACGGTGTGCGCGGCTTTTACGTGGTCACACCGGTCAAGGCGCTGCAAAAATTGGCAGCGAAAATAATCGACCACTGGGAAACCGGCTACGGAAGCCGGTACAACGTGACGCGCAAACAGGCTCTTGAGATCGTGCGCATCGCCAATTCATTAGATGACGCGCTCATTGACATCGAGCGCGAGGCCGGCGAAAAGCCAACTCTGGTCGTCACTTCGGCCCGGCCCGCCGCGAACCGGATCTCTTTCAACACACTGCGGGACATGTTAAATAATAAGGCTAGCCCATTTCTCATCCTCTTCGGTACGGGATGGGGCCTGACAGAAACCGTATTTTCACAATCAGACTACGTTCTGGAGGCGATCGAGGGTTACACCGATTATAACCATCTGTCGGTGCGCTCGGCGGCGGCGATTGTTTTGGATCGCCTGATGGGACGGCAGGGATGAAAGATAGGAGTTACTGATGAATATCGTCGATGGCTTAGAAGCCCAGCAGTCAAAATCAGCAGTGCCCGCGATCCGCCCAGGGGAGACCGTGCGTGTCCATGTCAAGGTAGTCGAAGGCGAAAAAGAACGGACTCAGGTCTTCGAAGGCATCGTCATTGGCATGTCAGGCAGCGGCAGCCGCGCCAATTTCACCGTGCGCAAGATTTCCTATGGCGTCGGTGTCGAGAGAATATTTCCGCTTCATTCTCCACGCATCGACAAGGTCGAAGTGGTATCGCGAGGCAAGGTGCGCCGCGCCAAGCTCTACTTTTTGCGTGAACGGTCCGGCAAAGCCGCGCGCCTCGTCAGCGAAGATCGCTAGACGCCGCTGCGATCTCGCGCTAGTTGCCTCCAAGTATTCGGCCTTCTCCATCAAAAACCGCTCCAGGGTGAACCCGCAATTCCGCGGCGCGGGCTTCGCCCTTAAAATAGCCGCCCGGCATCACTTCGAAACAACCCATCGCCTGAACCGAACCGACGAGTCTTCCTTCTAATTGCACCTGGCGCGCCGAAATATGCGCATCCACCTGGGCATTGGAACCGATGACGAGCAACTCCGTCGATTTGATTTCACCGGTAAAGTTGCCGTCGATCTTTACCGGCAAGCTGTAACTTAGTTTCCCCGAAATCGACGAGTTAGCGAACAACACCGTGCGCGGCGCGCCCCCCTGGACCACGGCTCCGTTATCTTTGTCGGTTATCTCGCTCATAGTAATTCGCGCTTCGGTCGAAACCGCAAGATAGCATCGTCAT
Source organism: uncultured Syntrophobacter sp. (assembly GCA_964478485.1). Lineage (GTDB taxonomy): Bacteria > Desulfobacterota > Binatia > UBA9968 > UBA9968 > DP-20. The sequence continues at coordinate 37,463 of CAYZJE010000500.1, forward strand.
GCGCCGAACGAAAGTGAATCGCTCGAAACATAACCGGAGTTATTCCCGCCAAGCATGTCCTGAGCATCGTCGAAGGGGCGCCAAGGCGCCAAGTTCGGAAAACAATTTTGTTCTCAAAACCTTAGCGCCTTAGCGAGAGACATTCCGAGGTTCGGTTGCGGCTGTGCCACGCTAGGTTCTTTGCGGTTAAATGTCTTTGTTCCGTTGGTTGCGGCTCGATCGCGCTGTGCTAGCATGCGGCCATGGATCTTTTTGCTTCGCCAAAGAGTCAGGCACAGCCAACCGCGCAGCCCCTCGCCGAACGCATGCGGCCACGTACACTGGCGGAATTTGTCGGCCAAGAGCATCTGCTAGGTCCGGGAAAGCTTTTAAGCGGCGTGGCCGGCGCCGGCAAACTGCGCTCGCTGATTCTCTGGGGCCCACCGGGTAGCGGCAAAACGACGCTAGCACAAATCCTCGCCAACTCGGCGGGCGCCGCTTGCGTGCATTTCTCCGCCGTCACTTCGGGAGTAAAAGACTTGAAGAAGGTCATCCAGGAAGCCGAGCAACTTGAGCGCCTGGGCAAACCCACGGTGCTGTTCGTCGACGAAATTCATCATTTCAACAAAGCCCAGCAGGACAACTTTCTGCCCTATGTCGAGCGCGGCACGCTGATCCTGATCGGCGCGACCACGGAAAATCCCTCCTTCGAAGTAATCGCTCCCCTGCTCTCCCGCTGCCAGGTCCTGGTGCTCAAGATACTGTCGGCGGAAAATATCGCCATGATCATTGACCGCGCGCTCAGCGATCAGGAGCGCGGTTTAGGCAAGCTGGCGCTATCGCTCGCAGCGGATGGCCGGGAGTTTCTCCGGCAGCACGCCCAGGGCGACTGCCGCGTCGCGCTTAACGCTTTGGAGTCCGCCGCGACCCTCGCCCAGAGCAACCAAGAGGAAACTATCTCGCTGGTTCATTTACAGGAAGCGCTGCAGAAAAAGCCGCTGCGCTACGACAAAGCCGGCGAGGAGCACTACAACGTCATCTCGGCGTTCATTAAAAGCATGCGCGGCAGCGATGCCGACGCGGCGCTTTACTGGATGATGCGCATGATCGAGGCCGGCGAAGATCCGCTATTTATCGCCCGGCGCATGGTGATCTTTGCCGCCGAAGACATCGGCAATGCCGATCCGCGCGCACTGCAAGTCGCCATCGCCGCAAAGGATGCCGTTCATTTCGTCGGCCTGCCGGAGGGCAGGATACCGTTGGCGCAAGCCGTCACCTATCTCGCCACCGCGCCGAAATCGAACGCTTCGTACAAGGCCATGCTCGCCGCGGCGAAGGACGTTGACGAGCTTGGCGCTCTAGCGGTGCCGCTGCACCTGCGCAACGCTCCCACCGGATTAATGAAGAACCTGGGCTACGGCAAAGACTATAAATACGCCCATAACTACGAAGGCCATATCGTCGACCAAGAACACCTGCCGCAAGAACTCAGCGGCAGAGATTACTACAAGCCAAGCGAAGCCGGCTACGAAAAGCAAATCAAAGAACGGTTAAAATTCTGGGATGAAGCGAAAAAGAAACCCAAGGGGTAATTACAGATTACAAATTCCAGATTCCAAATTGGCTCGGATTTAAATTTGGAATTTGGAATCTGGAATCTGGAATTTTGAATTGCCCCAGCCTATTCGCTGATTCCCGCCAAATCGAGCAAGAACAGATACGAGAACGCGGTCTCCTGGTGCCGCCGAAAGCGGCCTGAAGCGCCGCCGTGACCGGCGTCCATATTGGTTTTGAGTAGCAAGCGATTGTTATCGGTCTTGAGCTCGCGCAGCTTGGCCGCCCACTTGGCCGGTTCCCAATACTGCACTTGGGAATCATGCAAACCGCCGGTAATAAGCATGGCCGGATATTGTTTTTTCTCGACATTATCGTACGGCGAGTAGGACAGCATGTAATCGTAAAACTGCTTCTCATTGGGATTACCCCACTCGTCATACTCGCCGGTGGTAAGCGGAATCGACGCGTCCAACATGGTCGTCACCACGTCGACGAACGGCACCTCGGCAACGATGCCTTTGAACAAATCCGGCCGCTGGTTACTCACCGCGCCCATCAGCAAGCCGCCGGCGCTCCGGCCCATGGCGAAAAGTTTTTCCTCGTTGGTAAAGTTTTCGCGGATCAAAAATTCCGCGCAGGCGATAAAATCGGAAAAGGAATTTCGCTTGTTTAGCAGCTTGCCACTTTCATACCACGGCCGGCCGAGTTCCTGGCCGCCGCGAATATGCGCAATGGCGAAGACAAAGCCGCGATCGACCAAGCTCAAGCGCGGCGAAGCGAACGCGGCGTCGATGCTAAAACCGTAGGAACCATAGCCATAGAGCACGAGGGGATTTTGCCCATCGCGCTTTAGCCCTTTTCGGTAGAGCAGCGACAGCGGGATTTCCGTGCCGTCCGCCGCCGTCGCGTGCAAACGCTCGGTAACGTAATTGACGGACTCGAACCCACCCAGCACCTCTTCCTGCTTGAGTAGCGTCCGCGCCCGCGCATTCATCTCGTAATCGTAGATCGTGAGCGGCGTCTTCATCGAGGTGTACTCAAAGCGCAGCGTCGCGGTATCGAACTCGGGATTGGCGCCAAGATGAGCCCGATAGGCGGGCTCGTCGAATTGCAGATAGTGACCCGTGCCGAGCCATGGCAACACGGGCATCACGCGGATTTGGGTCAGCCCGCGGGCCCGCTCTTCGACGACGAAGTGATCTTTAAAAAGCTCGAAATCGCCAAGATAAACGTCTTCGCGATGGGGAATGATTTCTTGCCAATGCTCCCGGCCCGGCCGCTCCACCGGCGTTTCCATCAGGCGAAAATTCTTCGCCGCGCTGTTGGTTCGGATGATAAAACGATCTTGGTAATGATCGATGTGATATTCATGCAGCCGTTCGCGGCTGAGAAAGAGTTGGAACTCGCCGGCCGGATTGTCGGCATCGAGATAGCGGTACTCCTGGCTAACCGACTGAGCCGCCACGATCATCAAAAACCGCTTCGACTTGGTTTTGATGACAAACGCGCCGAAAGTCTCGTCGTCCTCCTGATAGACTAGCTGATCTTCGGCCGAATCGGCGCCGAGAATGTGGCGCCAGATCTGATACTGCCGCAGGGTCTTTTCCTCCTGCCTGGCGTAAAAAAGCGTCTTGTTATCGTTGGCCCAGGCGAGATTTTCACCGATGTCGGGGATGACATCCGGAAGCATTTCGCCGGTGGCTAAATTCTTAACATAGGCCGTGTAAATTCTCCGCCCGACCGTATCCACGGCGTAAGCCAGCAGGTCTTGCCCCGAGCTAACCGCCGAAGCGCCGAAGGCAAAAAACCCATGACCACGGGCCAAGTGGTTGCCGTCGAGCATGACTTCTTCCGGCCCGTCCAATGAACCGCGCTTGCGCGCATAGATCGCGTACTCTTTCCCCTCTTCGTAGCGGGTGTAGTAAAAATAATCGTCGAGCCGGTAGGGCACCGACATATCCGTCTGTTTGAACCGTCCCTTGATCTCTTCAAATAGCTTTTCCTCGAAGCCGCGCGCATGCGCCATCTGCTTGGCCGCATACTCATTCTCGTCGTTCAAATACTGGATAACTTCGGGATTGTCCCGCTCGCGAAGCCAATAGTAGTCGTCCACCCGCACATGGCCGTGGGTCTCAAAGTTGGTAGGAATTTTTTTGACCATTCAGAGTGTCCGTTTGATTGAATCTAATATTCCCCGCAGCTTGCTGCGGGCACCATCAAATGGGGTTTCCAAAGGGGGCGAGCATCCCCTTTGGTCTCCTGCGGGGTTAATACCCCGCAGGAGAAATGCCCTGGTTAATTGTCTTGGTGACACAATTTTAGATAATTTCGGCAAGTAACTCTATTTCACTTCCCTCGCCTCACCTCGTCTAACTCCGCCCCTCTCACCCAACCGATCGCCCCGCTTTTCATCCGCACCAAGTACCAAAATTCGCCGGCGCCGGAGGCTTTGCCGAGGGGAATGACTTCGTCGTTGGCTGGCAGCTTGGCGATGACTTCCGAGAACGGGTCTTGTTGAGAGCGCACAATCAACCCGTCGCCTTTGGCGCGCAGCGCGCTCGGCAACGGCGTAGCCGGTTCGAGGTCCATCGAGCCGGCCGCCGGAGCGCTGCCACTCTCGGCGATCAGTTTTCGGAACACTTCGACTACCTCGCGGGTCGCCCAATCCCGTGCCCCGGACGCGATGCCGAGGGCGTTGCCACTGGTGTCGATCACGTAGCTCATCGGGATACCGAAAACACGATAGGCCGCCGACACTCGCCCGTCGCTGTCCAAAGGAGTCGGAAAATTCAGTCCATGAGTCCTCATGTAGCGGGTCACCTGCGCCGCGCTTTCCTTTTGATTGATCGCCACGAGATTAAAGCCTTGCCCGCCGAGATTGCGGCTCAAGTTTTCCATCGAGGGCATCTCGTCACGGCAAGGACCGCACCAAGTGGCCCAAAAGTTAAGTAGCACCAAATTGCCGCGATAGCTGGCCAAGCTCACGGTGCCGCCGCCGATATCGCGCAAGATGAAGTCCGGCGCCTTGCTCATTGCCGGCTTGGATATGCCGATTGATTTGAGCAGTTCGGCGGTGGAACTGCCCGGTTTAATTTGCCCCGTCGATCCTGCCGGCAAGCACAGCACCATGGCAATTAAGAGGTGTAATCGCAACTGGCGGCTTCGTCCGTTCATCGACCACGCTCCTATCTAATTAGAACTATTTTTTCAGGTCCATTCCTTGGGCTTGAGGAGTGAAGATTTCATTGCAGAATGAATATTGCAGAATGCAAAATGAAGAATCGGTCGCTCCGAAATTATGCATTTTGCATTCGGCAATTTGCCTTATGCCTTAACAATTATAATGCTCATACCAATTACCATAAATCTGGCTAAATCTCCCTAGCCGCTTGGCCCATGCGTTGACAGCACAGCCAACCCTAGTTAGTCTCAGTCTCATCCTTCAACAATGAAATCACCGCGCGCGACATCCTGCCGATTGCTCGTCCTCCTAGTAGCGACCTGGCTGGTTATTTTCCCGGCTCACGGCCAAAGCGCAGAAAAGGCCATCGTCTTAGCATGGGACGGCATCGTGCCGACATTCGTCCACGAGCTGTTGCGAGACGGCAAATTACCCAACTTGGCCAAGCTGATCGCCGGTGGAGCGTTCGCCGACGATGTTGTGGCCGGCTTCCCCTCAAAGACCGCGCCCGGTTTTGCCTCGCTCATGACCGGCGCGCCGCCGCGCATAACCGGCATCAGCGGCAATCGCGTGCCGCGCGCGCCGCGGGACCAGTTTACCATATTGGAAAGTCTGCCTGGTTTTTCCGGCGCGCCGCTCAGCGCCGAACCGATCTGGGCTACGGCACAACGGGCCGGCAAGAAAGCCATCGTGTCACATATCCCATCCTTCGCCGAAGAAAAGTCGGAAAAGGTGGTGCGATTCGCCGGCTACGAATTGATCGCCGGCCGGGACGGCATCGTCACCCGCCGTGCCTTGCAACCCCAGGGACCGAGTCGATGGACCGATCCGCCGCCGAGCGATGCGCCAGCTCTCGAATTCACCTTCAGCGCCGGCGAATCGCAATTTTTTGGCCTGCTCATCGACGACCCTGCAGACGCGCAGGTCGGCTATGATACTGCGGTGCTTAGCGGTAGCCGCGACGGCAAGCAAATCTACACCCGGCTCAAAGCCGCATCCCCCGCCCCTGGGGGCGAACTCTTCTGGAGCCAGCCGATCCCGGTTAAAACTACGGGCAATCAAGCAGGGAGCGTTTATTTTCGACTATTCGACCTGCAAGCCGACGGCGGCGATTTTTTTCTCTACCACACGCGGCCCGCGCGCGCTCTCGAGTTGCCCGCCGAGGCCACTGCTAGTCCGACCGTGCGCACCTTCGTCGGCAATGGCGCCAGCATTCTCTATCAAACCGGCGGCCTCGGCCGAACCATCGCCAACGGCGGCGGCGGCGGCGCCGAAGCGCGCTATCTGGAAACCATGCTGTTTGCCCAGCACCAATTGATCGAGACCAACCGTTGGGCGGTGGAAAATTTACCCTGGGATCTCTTCCTCGCTTACACGCCTTTTCCCGACGAGGCCGAACACGCCTGGCGCGGCCATTTGGATGCAACGCTACCAACCTATCGCCGGGAGATCGCCGACAAGATCCGGCCCTATTTGGAACAGGTTTATCGCTCTTGCGATGAATTTCTCGGCTTTCTGCTCGCCAAGCGCCCCGCTGACGCGATCTTCGCGCTGATCTCCGACCATGGTCTTCAAGGCATATACAAACGGGTCACGCTCAACCACGCGCTGCAGCAAAATGGCCTCCTCACCGTCGACGCTCAAGGACGAGTCGACCTGGCGAAAACCAAGGTGCTTTATCCGTCGGTCAACAACGGCTATTTCATGATCAATGGGACCGAACGCAAGAACGGTATCGTGCCGCGCCAAGAGCGTGGTGAACTGGTGCAAAAGGTCAGGGACATTCTGCTCGCGCTCCGCGACGGCGAACGCCAAGTGGTCACAGCGGTCATCGACGCCGAGGCTCAAGGAGAATTGAAAGGCATCGGCGGCGACACCGGCGGCGATGTCTACATCGAGCTGGCACAAGGCTACGATTTCGATCCGCGCTTGGGCGCGACAACCTTGATCGCCGAGATCGAACCTCAGGGACAGCACGGCGCCAATCCCGAACAAGCGTCGATGCGCACGCTCATGGTCTTCAACGGTCCAGCGATTCGAGCCGGGCAAAAACTCAATAACCTGCGCATCATCGATTTCGCCCCGACCCTCGCCTGGTTGCTCAATCTTCCCAAACCCAAAGACGCCACCGGCCGCGTGCTCTACGAAGCCTTCAGCGAGACGCGATGACAGGGTTGGCACTCCGCTCGCGCAACCACATCAGGAACGGGGTCTTCGAACACCTGGAGTGATGGCGTACTGGAGTGGTGGAGTATTGGGCCGGATCGGGAAACCCATCATTCCATCACTCCAACACTCCATCACTCCAATTGATCTGCTTGAACGATTTGAACTGTTTGAACGAATTGATTAGTTTGAAGTCATGGCAGACGCAAACCATCTCGTTCTCACCGCCGTCGGCCCGGACCGCGTCGGTTTGGTCGAGAAGATTTCTCAATTCATCGCCCGTCACAGCTGCAACATCGAGGACAGTAAGATGGCGGTGTTCTGTGGCGAGTTCGCTGTCATCGTTCTGATCAGCGGCGAGAGCGGCAAACTGAAAAAGATCGCCAGCGACTATCGAGAAATAGCAGCGGAAACCGGCCTGACAATCTCCACGAAAACTCCAGCGGCTCGTGCGGCAGCGCAATCTTTTCTGCCCTACAAGCTCACCGCTTCCTGCATGGATCATCCCGGCATCGTCTACAAAATTAGCAACGTGCTGAGTAGTCTGGGCGTCAACATCGAATCGATGGAAACCAAAACCTACGCGGCGCCGATCAGCGGCACGCCGATTTTCCAGCTCGAAGCCGACCTCGCGGTGCCGACGCGGACGAATATCAATCACCTGCGCGAACGATTCCAGGAGATTCAGCGGGAAGAGAATATCGATATTGATCTAGCGGCGGCGAAAAACTAGTAGCGAATGGGGATTTCACCACGAAGGCACGAAGAGCACGAAGGTTTTCGTAGGGTGCGCTTCGCGCACCGATCAGTCTAGGAATATCTCGCGCAAAGTACGCAAAGGTCGCAATGAATTTTAGTCGACGTAGGATGGGTGGAGGCGTCAGCCGATACCCATCGTGCATTGATGAAACGATTGGAACCGCTGGAACATCCGAAACTATCCCATGATTGGCGCCGCTTCCAAGCTTTTTTGCTTTCGCCCAAGCCACAAACTATTGAGCAGCCAGACTATCGAGATCGGTACCGCCACCAGTGAGATTCCCGTCATGGCCAACCCGAGCGCGCCAAGGCCGGTGTAAAACCAGGCGCCGACTTGATCGCCGAGCCGGTAGACCACCGTGTCGATGAAGCTCTTGGCCTTGTACTTATCCTCGCGCGGCATAACGGTGAACAACACCTCACGAGTGGGCCGGGCGAAGGCGAAATTGCCGGCGCGGCGGATTACTTGAAAGGCAACTAGCACCGTGATCGCCGGCGCCCAGGCTAACGCGCTGAAGCCGAAAATGCTGAGTAACGGGAGAAACGCCAGGGTTAGCGCCACGCCGATCCGTTTGAGCGCTTGCGCGGTGAGAAACAATTGCGCAGCCAAAGTCAGAACATTCACCCAGAGATCCACGCTGGCGAAAAACGCGGTGCGCGCGCCCCGGTCGGCGAAATATTTTTTCGCGATGTCGGCCTGCTGGAAATAAAGAAACGTCGACGTAGTAGCGAATAACAATAGAAACAAACCGACGTTGAGGAGATAGGGCGATTTCATCGCATGCGCCAGGCCGCCGAGGATCGAGCCGCCGATGGCAGCGCTTTCGCGCGCCGCGCCGGGCCGGCGATGAAGCGCTTCGGACAACGTGGACAAACGTCCGACGCAAAACACCGCGGCCTCCAGGAGCAGCACCGAACCCAACAACAAATAAGCCGGCGCTACCTGCTTGGCGAACAGCGCCGTCACGCTGGAGC
>CAYZJE010000501.1:0-4776 GCA_964478485.1 uncultured Syntrophobacter sp.
AACCCTCCGACCTTCGTCGGCCGTAGCCGACTTCGGACGGCGAAGGCCGAAGCGTACCCACCTTCGCCAAGGCTACGGAGGGTACCCACCTCGCATTCATCCACGGGTTTACACCCGTGGCCTTCTGCGAAGGAGGGTAAAGCCACTTCCGCGGCGTGCAGCCGGGAAAGTGGCAGCGATGACATATTTTGTCATCTTGACAGGATTGCGTCTCTTTGGGACATTGTTTCATAGTTCTCACATCACAATCAGGGAAGGAACGAGGGGAAAATGGAAGAACGAGCAAAGTTTGTTCAAATTACAACGGCCTCCGCGTATGACGGGAACCGACTGCGAACAAGCGTCCACGCGCTCGATAGCAATGGAGAGGTCTGGGAATTTAGACGTGCGGACAACCTCAGTAATGAGGGCAAATGGGTGCGCTTGACGAACGAATCTAGGTAGGTCGCTGTTTTGGCAATTCACAGCTTGACCTCTTCGCGCTTCGCTTCGTAATGACACTTATCGGCGCGCTCGCGCCGGCAGCCAAGTTTTTTTAAGGATCGCGATTGGGGTCGCATCTTTACTTTTGACACTCGTACAAGTCGAGGTGCGATAAATGTCACAAGTAAAGATTTGACACCAAATCCCCCACCACTCTCGCCGTCGATTACGCCAAGACCGACGAAGGGAAAAAACTCCTGCGCATCGCCAGCGAGCTTTACGGCAAACAGGGAATCTATTCGCTCCCGCCACAAGTGCCCGAGCAGCGCCTGCGAACACTGCAAAATGCCTTCATCAGCACTCTGAAAGATCCTCAGTTTCTGGCCGAGGCGGAAAAGTCGAAGCTAGAGATCGACCCGATCGATGGACCCGGCATAGAAAAGATGGTGAACGGATTATATGAAATCGACCCCGCCGTCGTGAGTCGAGTTAAACAGATACTCGAATCAAAGTAGGACGATAGGCAGTGGGCAATAGGCAATATTAGGAGCCGTTCAAACGCTTCGCTCCGTTCAAAGTTCAAGGTTCAACGAGCGCGGTTAGAATTACTTTGGCTTCGGGTCGATGAAAAATTGCTGCTGTTCGCCATCGAAGATTGCGGCGACCAGTGCTGGGTCTATGGCTCAGATATTCCGCACAGAGACCGCCTCTACGGTGCGGTCGATGTTTTACTCAAGCGAAACGATAACAGCGAGGAGAGCAAGCGAAAGCTGCTCATTGATAACACAGCGCGCTTTTACGAACTCGGAAGGTTCTAGTGTTGTATTAGTCAAAAGCTGGACACGCGGCTGCCGGAAAGATGGCAAAATTGAGGTTCATGGATTAAGATCGCACTGTGGATTATTCTGATATCCGATCTTGCTTGGGAAATTGCCGACTCACCGAGCACGCGCGTCGAGAGATGGAATCAGAATCTTTCGGGCTGATCCGAATGGACGAAGTGCTTGAAGCACTCGACGCAGGGGAAATTATCGAAGAATACCCGGATGACGAGCCGTATCCGAGCTGCCTGATTTTCGGTCGAACGCGAGCAGCGCGGCCACTCCATATTGTATGCGCTCCTGTCTTAACCGAGCAGCGGCTGATCGTCATTACAATATATCAACCCGATCCGGCCAGGTGGGAAGCAGATTTTAAGCGGAGGAAACGGTGATGAAATGTGTTATTTGCAAGACCGGTGAGGTGACAAAGTCGCCGGTCCAAGTCGAAGTTAAAGTGGGGTACGATCATCTGTTGACAACCGTCGAGGCGGAACGCTGCGTTGAGTGCGGCGAGGCTTATTATTCCGCAGAGATTTTGCGGCAGCTCGATCAGTTACGAGACGAGTTTGCGCGCAAGCAGATCACTCCGCGCTCGGTGGGTACGGTCTACCAAATCCCCTGAGAAGGCGTTTCGTGGCGACGAGGTTCAGCCGGTATGTATTTGGCGCGTCAAACGGGACGTTGTTGACTAGCTGGACAAAGTCTAAGCAGACATCGCCAACCGACTCGGAGGTGTTAAGCGATTCCACGGCAAGCAAGGCACGATAGTCCAGCGACGAATTTGTGGCCAGGTCTTGCAATCACAGGTTGGCGAAATTTCTGCTTCACGTGGGCGCGCAAGTCGGCTATAACCGCTACTGCATGCCTTCGGTGATATATTGAATTACATATCCCGCCGGATCATCCATGTAAGTTCCTTGGCTTCCGCCGGGCGTGCGGCCCTTAGCCTCTTCTCCCCGATCTCCGTTGGGAATGCCTAGCCGGTCGAGCTGGGCAAGCGCATCCTTTCACTGCGCGGGAGCGACGTAGAAACCCAAATGCGGCCCGGGTAATCAGCCGGCTCATCGGATACCCCTTGGGGCCCAATGGCGTCTCCCTCAAGATCAAATACTGGCCGCTCGCCATACGCATGCTCGCCTGCGTTTTGTTCGATTGCGCATCCCAAGCTACAGCTGAGTTCAAGACGTTCAAAATAGTCTGCCCTGAGTTAATCGAAGGGTTCAACCGCTTCGCTCAGTTCAAATCGTTTAAGATTAAGCGCAGAACTTCCAGCTTCGCTAATGCCGGACGTTTGATAGAAGCAGTCATGGGAAGTTTTTTTACGACGACTTCGTCTTCGTCGCGTCCGTCTCCGCTAACGAATAACTGGTGCTACGCCCGCCGCCAGGGTCTTTCGTGAGCGCTCCTTGTTCGATGAGGTCGAGTATATCGCGCAACGCGGTGTCCTGCGAGCACTTGGTGAGCTGCGCCCATTTCGACGAGGTTAGTTTGCCTTCGAAACCGTCGAGTAATTTATTGAGCATCAAACGTTGGCGGTCGTTGAACGGTTTGTGCGCGTGGATTTCCCAGAAACGCGCTTTGCTCAAGACGCTGCCGAGGGCTTTTTCGCTCTGGTCCATGGCACGATCGAGACAGCCGAGAAACCACTCCAGCCACGAAGTTATGTCGAGGCCGTTTGCTTGCGTCTTCTCGAGTCTATCGTAGTAGGTGTTTCGTTCGATCCTGATTTGCGCCGACATACTGTAGAAACGTTGCGGACTTTTTTCCGAGCGTGCCAGCGCCATGTCGGCGATGGCGCGCGCGATGCGTCCGTTGCCATCGTCAAAAGGATGAATGGTGACAAACCATAAATGAGCAAGACCGGCGCGCAGGACGGGATCGGTGGCATCTTCCGCTTCGAACCATTGCAGAAGCGCCGAGATCTCTTGATCAAGGCGCGCCGCCGCCGGCGCTTCGAAATGCCCGCGCTCTTGTCCTATGGGTCCGGAGACCACCTGCATCGGTCCCCGGGAATCGTCGCGCCATCGACCGACGGCAATCTTGCGCATGCCGCTGTAGCCTGTGGGGAAAAGCGCCGCATGCCAGCCGAACAAGCGTGCGGCGGTCAGCGGCGCGCGATAATTTTGCGTAGCGTCGAGCGTCATTTCGACCACGCCTTCGACATTGCGATCGGCGGGCGCAAGCGCACCGATGTCCATCCCCAATCGCCGTGCGATCGAAGAGCGAACCGAATCGCGATCCAAGATCTCGCCTTCGATCTCGGATGATTTGATAATTTCAGTTGTCAGGGTCTGCAGGCTGGCTTCGGCTCTGAGGGAGAACCCCAGATTTTCCATCCGACCGATCAGCCTCCCTTGCCGATGGCGCAACGCTGCCAACGGGCCTGTGAGGGTCGCGGAATCCCATTGAAACCGTGGCCAGTCCGCCAATTCGTGGATGTATGGGCTCATTCTCCGTGCCTCGTGCGGAGAATATAGCAGCCATTCACCGCATACTCAATCCTTGCACCGCACGTTATACGGAGAATAAGCTAGACAATCACCGCATTCCCAGTAGCCGGAGTGAAAATTCTAAAGGGAAAGGCGGGTCCGGGATTGAACACTCAAATTAGGCATTAGGCAACAGGCAATAGGCAACAATGTGAAGAATCGTTCAAAGCGTTCAATTAGCCTGCCTTGAGTGCAGTCGAAGGGTTGAACCGCTTCGTTCAGTTCAAATCGTTTAACTTTCAATTCCGCGGATTCTCGAAATGCCTGGCCGCCGTTAGCAGCAGCTAGCTGTTTACGGCGGCCTTCTTGAGTTCGGCGGCGAGTTTGATGTTTTCGGAACGAGTAACGTTGACGTTGAAATTATATGCGCTAGAGCGGAACTGACTGAGAGCAAATTGCTGGCCCTCTGCCCGGCTGGCGTGAATACAATCCTCCGGCACGTAGACCAAGTAGTTTCTTATGTGAAATCCGATGACCGCGTGATACACGCAATTGTTCGAGCCGATGCCCGTGACGACGATCTGGTCTCGGCAGGGGCGTAGATCGAATTTCTTCAGCTGCTCTTCCATCGAAGTCTGCAAGAAGCAGTCATGGGAAGACTTTTTTACGACAACCTCGTGACAAGCGGGTTTAAGCTCCTCGACAAACTCCACCGCCGGACTGTCCTCGATCAGTGAGTACTCTTTACCCGTTCAGCGTCCTTGAGAACCTCCGCAAAAATGTATCACCTGTTCTTTACCGAGGCCCGCTAGCCCGCGTCAAGTAGATGTCATCGAAATATTTCTGCGGCATCTATGAAATATAGATTCGTTTTAACGACAATCAAGCCTCGATATTCTACGGTCGACCCGCTTGGCTTCGAGCGCTATCCGATGTAACCATTTATTCCAACACTCCATCACTCCAGTACCCCAAATGACTTTTATGAAGCTCAAAGACAAAGTCGCACTGATCACCGGCGGCGGCCGAGGCATAGGCAAGGCCATCGCCATGCACTACGCGCGCGAAGGCGCGAAGCTCGCCCTGTGCGCGCGCACAGGCGC
>CAYZJE010000502.1:0-9389 GCA_964478485.1 uncultured Syntrophobacter sp.
CAAATGGCATGAAAAAAGCCGCAAGCCGAATCGGGCCAAAGGCATCAGCTGTTGCATCAAAGATGCCGGCGGCACTTACAAAGTCGCCGGTGCCACGGTCAAAATGTCGTCCGACGGCAGCGTCATGCTGCTCACCGGCACGGTTGAAGCGGGGCAGGGGCCGCGCACCGCGCTCAGCCAAATCGTCGCCGAAGAGTTATCGCTGCCGATGGATCAAATCGGTGTTGCCCAACTCGATACCGACGTGACGCCCTACGATATTTCCACCAGCGCCAGCAGCTCGACGGTGGTCATGGGCACCGCCGTACAACGGGCCTCCGTGGACGCCAGAAAGCAACTGCTCCAGTGCGCCGCGAAAGTTTTGAAACAGAAAGCCGACAGTTTGGTGCTAAAGGACGGGCAGGTCGTCACGAAGAAAGGCCAGTCCCTTTCTTTTAGTAAGGTGATTGTCGACTTTTTCGGCAGCAAGGCCGGTGAAATCATTGGCAAAGGACTCTACAAGGACAAACGGAGTGCCAAAGCGGTGCTGGGCTCGACGACCACGTTTTGGGAAGTCGGCTGGGGTGGTGTCGAAGTTGAGGTCGACCGGGATACCGGCAACGTGCGTTTGCTCAACTATGTTTCCGCCTGCGACGCCGGCAAAGCCATTAATCCGGAGCAGTGTGTTGGGCAGGATGAAGGGGCGGTGATGTTCGGCATTGGTCACACGTTGATGGAAGAGATGATCTACGAGGACGGCCAGCTACTGAACGGTAACATGGTCGACTACCGCGTGCCGACGTTTAGAGACTTACCGGACAAGCTGCAGACGATTCTGATCGAAAACGGCAACGGGCCCGGACCGTTCGGATCTAAAGGAATAGGTGAGGGAGGGCTGTTGCCGGTGGCGTCGGCGATCGCCAATGCAGTTTCGCGCGCCGTCGGCGTGCGAATTCTAGATTTACCACTCACGCCGCCGAAAATTTGGCGCGCGCTACAGGCGAAAGTTTGATCGGAATATTTCCCGCAAAGGCGCTAAGGCGCAAAGGTTAAAGAAAAAATCTTATCCGAACTTGGCGTCTTTGCGTCTTGGCGGGAGAAATATCCGAATCCGAGGGCACCCAGCGCCCAGGGTGGACATTTCGCAAATTAGAGTTCGAGAATTTCGCCGCACTTTTTACACGTCGCCAATTTTGCATCGGCTTTGAGCGCCGCGGTCGCCACATTGACCGCATCGCTGGGGTCGTCGAAGCGGACTTCGGTTTCATAGAGATTATTGCCGCACTTTTCACAGGGCCAAATAAACCTGTCGATCTCCTGCTTGGTTCTGGTTCGTTCCACCACGTAGGTCCACGAGCCATCGGCGCGGCGCGGCGAGTGGGGCGTATGCTTGGGCATGAGAAAAACATCGCCCGCTTTTAAGACCGCCAGCTCATGCCGGTTGTCCTTTAAGTAATGCAGGTTAAGCTCGCCTTCCAGTTGGTAGAAAATCTCATCGCCGGGATTGACATGATAGTCCTTGCGCCGGTTCGGTCCGCGGGTGACGAAGGCGATAAAGTCGGAGTCTTGCCAGATTACTCTACGTTGGCCCCAGTTGCCGCGGTTGGCATCGATCCATTGCTGTAGGTTGAAACCTTGAAGGTGTGGAAACATAAGGCCTCCTATCGGATAGCGCCACTATAGAATTGCGTCCTTGGCTGAATCAAGTTAAATCAATTGAATTCGCGAACTGGGTTTGAACCCCGGTCGCGACCAAAGGGGATGCTCGCCCCCTTTGGAAACCCCATTTAATTGTGCCCGCCTCAAGAGGCGGGTTTAAACAGCAATCAACTCGGTGTTTTCGATACGCGAACATACCGTCAGGCTTAAGCGGGGTAAAATCGGTCTCATCGCCGATACCCACGGCTTGTTGCGGCCGGAGGCGCTTGCGGCATTGAATAGTTCCGAATTGATCATTCACGCCGGCGATATCGGTAAGCTTGAAGTGCTCGATGCCCTGAACCGCGTCGCACCGGTTCTAGCGATCCGCGGCAACAACGATCGAGGTGCATGGGCGGAAGGGATTCCTGACGTTTTGAATTTACGGGTCAATGGGATCAAACTTCAGGTGATTCACAACGTTCTTGAGATCGCTGCCGAACCTTGCTCAAGTGGCATCGCTGCGGTAATCAGTGGCCATTCGCACAAGCCCGGCATCAGCAAACAAGATGAGGTGCTGTATGTGAATCCCGGGAGCGCCGGCCCACGCCGGTTCAAGTTGCCGATCGCGGTCGGGATGATTTTCATCAGTGAAAACAATCTGCGCGGGACCATTATCGAATTACAAATTTGACCGCGCTTTTATTGACATTCAACCGGCCCCGCGCTACACACAGTCTAGACCTTTTAAGCCGATCCCGTGAGGTTGGCAAGGGGCATCATGACGAAGTCCATTTTATACTATTTGTTTGCGCAAAGACCCTCTCGGTAACCCCGAGGGGGTTTTTTTATGGCCGAAGAGAAAACCATTCTGTTAGAGCGCGCAGATGTCAGCCGGACGATCAACCGGATGGCGCACGAGATTGTCGAAAAGGCGACAACGGCGCAGGACGTCGTGTTGATTGGCATCCGGTCCCGTGGCGTGCACTTGGCGCGCCGCTTGGCGCGGCGAATTCAGGAAACGGCAAAGATTGCCGCCCCCGTCGGTGTCATCGATGTGACGCCCTATCGTGATGACCGGAGCCAAGCTCAAGGAGCGCCCGCCGTGGGGGCTTTCGAGACCCCCGTGGCGGTTGACGAAAAGATCGTCGTGCTGATCGACGACGTGATTTTCCGCGGCCGGACGATTCGCGCGGCCATGGAAGCGGTGGAACGGCTCGGGCGGCCCAAGCGAATTCTGGTCGCGGCACTGATCGATCGCGGCGCGCGCGAGCTGCCGATCCGCGCCGATGTCGTCGGCAGGAATGTTGACGCGAGCGACGGGCAAAGAGTGAATGTCTTGTTGGAAGAATCTGACGGCGTCGATCAGGTGACGATCGCCAATTGGCAAGGGAGAAGCCGGACGGAATAGCCGCAAAGAACGCAAAGGCCGCAAAAAGATTTTCGCTGTAGGGGCGTATCATGATACGCGCGGCGACGCGGCAGTGCGGTCCGCGCGAGTGAGCAACGCAGCCAATATTGGCGTGACGATATCAACGGGTAACTAGAAACCCTGGCAAAAACGCAATGCGTAACTTGATTTCCATCGCGGATCTGACCAACGACGAGATCGAGGAGATCTTTTCGCTGGCCGATTCGGCGCACAAGTTGCGCGCGGATCGTCCGGCGAACGGCCAGATCATGGCGACGCTCTTCTACGAGCCGAGCACGCGCACGCGGCTGTCTTTCGAATCGGCGATGCAGCGTTTGGGCGGCACGGTGATCAGTTGTTCTGACATGAAGTCCTCCTCGGCGGTCAAGGGCGAATCTCTCGCCGACACCGCTAAAGTCGTTTCGGCCTACGCCGACGTTCTCGTCGTGCGCCACAACTGGGACGGCGCGGTGCAGGCGATGGCCGAACATGCCGACGTGCCGGTGATCAATGCCGGCGACGGCGGCCATGAGCATCCGACCCAAACCTTGTGCGATCTCTACACGCTGCGCCAAGAGAAAGGCCAGCTCAAAGGATTGACGGTGGTCGTCTGTGGCGATCTCAAAAACGGCAGGACGATTCATTCCCTGGTTTTCGCATTGGCCCGCTTCGGCGCCAATGTCGTCACCTTGGCGGCCAACGGCATGGAGCTACCGCAGTACGTCATCGAGCGCTTGGAGCGAGAATTCGATTATACCTTGGCGCCGGTGGCATCGGGCGACTTGAATGCGGTGGTGACGGAAACCGACGCACTCTATTTAACGCCCAAGCAGCCACACCAGTTGGCGCTCTTCACCCAAGTCGATCAGGTGATTCAGGCTCGATTGAATACCATGGCGACGGGGCTCCGCTATGACGCGTTTTACATGACGCGCAAACAGAAAGAGCGCATGAAAGAGGGCGCGGCCAACGCTAGTTATCCGACCATCGGCCCAGCGTTTCTGCGCGAGCAGCGCTTTCAGGACACGGTGGTCATGCATCCCTTGCCGCGGGTCGACGAGCTTTCGCCCGAATTGGATCAGGACCGCCGCGGTATCTATTTCAAACAGGCCGCCTACGGCGTGCCGGTGCGCATGGCGTTGCTCAAGTTTCTCTTCGATCGGCGCGAAGCAAAGCGAGTCAAGCCGAAACAGAATACGGCCACCTATGAAAGTCCCGAAGCGCACGGCCCACAGTGCCGCAACGTCAATTGCGTAACCATTAACGAACCGGCGTCGACGCGCCGGCGCTTCGGGCTTTTTTCCGCGGGCGAGATCGGCACATTGATTCTCGCTTGCGCCTACTGCGATCACCGTTTCAAAGTTCAGTTCATCGGCCATGTGCCGACCAAACGTTACGTCGCCTACGATCACAGCTTCGCCGAGACCATGCGCGATTGGCTCAAGAAAAACCAGCTGGCGATCTTCGATTCGATCAAGGAAGCCGAGGAGCTTGGCTACGAACCGTTTAAGAGCGGGCCACAGCGCACGCTCATGGATCAGCCGGTGATTGAAAACGCGCTGGTTGAAATCAGCCGGCAAATTTTGCGCGACTGCCGCGACGCCGACCGCTTGCTGATTCTTGGCGTGCGCAGTGTCGGTTCACAGCTGGCGCAGCGGATCGCGGTGGAGATCGAAACCCTACGCAAGCGCAAGGTGGAAATCGGTGAGATCGAACTTTACGGCTCCGGCGATGAGCTTAGGCGCATTGGAGCCGCCGATCCCGATGCCGCGCCGCTGAGTTTGAAGGATCGGGAAGTGATTCTGGTCGACGATGTGATCCAAACCGGCCGCACCGTCAAGCGCGCGCTCAGCATCATCTTTCGCTCGGGCCGGCCCCGGTCGGTGCGTTTGGCGGTGTTGGTCGACCGCGGCCATCGCGAGGTGCCGGTGAAGCCCAACTACGTCGGCAAAAACATTCCCAGCTCGGAGAAAGAGCGGGTGCGGGTTAAGCTCCGCGGTCTGGAACAAGCGGCGCTTGACCAAGTAGTGATCTACACGATCATCGCTCCGGTTGCCGGCGGGAAATTGCCAGGCAGAGGCGAGAACAAGACCGCGGTCAGTTAAGTTTATGAAAGCAATACTGGCACTAGCGGACGGTAAGTATTTCGAAGGCGTCGCTTTTGGCGCGGCCGGCGAAGCCATCGGCGAGGTTGTCTTCAACACCAGCATGACGGGCTATCAGGAAATCCTCACCGATCCGTCCTACGAGGGACAGCTGGTGGCGATGACCTATCCCGAGATCGGCAACACCGGCGTGAACCTGGAAGATATTGAATCGCGCAGACCTTTCATGCGCGGTTTCATCGTCAAGGACTACACGGCGCTGCCGAGCAACTGGCGCGCGACCCAGCCGCTCCATGAATATATGACTGCCAACGGCATTGTCGGTATCCAGGGCATCGACACGCGCTCGCTGGTGCGCCATCTGCGCGACCAAGGCGCGCAGGCAGGGATTATTTCCACCTTCGATGAGAATCCGATGGAGCTGGTCACCAAAGCGAAGTCATCGCCCGGGCTGGTCGGTCAAGACTTGGTAAAGAACGTGAGCTGCGCCGAAGCCTATGACTGGAACGAAGGCATGTGGGAGCAGGGTGACGGTTACAAAAAACGCGCAGCCGGTAAAACCGCCAAACGGCGTGGTCGAGGAAGCTTTACCGCGCCGGTCTTCTTCGTGGTCGCCTATGATTTCGGTATCAAGTACAACATTCTGCGCAATCTCGCCGAGTCAGGTTGCCGCGTCAAAGTAGTTCCCGCGTCGACGCCCGCTGATGAAGTGCTGGCGCTCAGTCCCGATGGAATTTTTCTGTCCAACGGTCCGGGCGATCCGGACGCCGTGCCCTATGCCAAGGAGAACGTGCAAAAACTGATTGGCAAGAAACCGATCTTCGGTATCTGCCTGGGGCATCAGATCCTTGGACTTGCGCTCGGCGGAAAAACTTTCAAGCTCAAGTTCGGCCATCACGGCGGCAATCAGCCCGTGATGGATCTAACCACGCGCAAAGTCGAAATCACCGTACAGAACCACGGCTTCGCGGTGGCTGCCGATTCGCTTGGAAGCGCCGCTGAAGTGACCCATTTAAATCTCAATGACAATACCGTGGAAGGTTTGGCGCATCGCGAGCTGCCGATTTTTTCCGTGCAGTATCATCCGGAATCATCGCCGGGACCGCATGACGCCAGTTATCTATTCAAACGCTTTACCGACATGATGGCCAAACACCGAGGCGCGTAGCATCCATGCCCAAACGTACCGATATCAATTCCGTGCTGCTGATCGGCGCCGGGCCGATCATCATCGGCCAGGCCTGCGAGTTCGATTACTCTGGCACCCAGGCGCTCAAAGCGCTCAAGGAAGAAGGCTACCGGGTCATTCTGGTCAACTCGAATCCGGCGACGATCATGACCGATCCGGGTTTCGCCGATCGCACTTATATTGAACCGATCACCACCGACATCGTCGAGAAAATTATCGCCAAGGAACGGCCCGATGTGATCCTGCCAACGCTGGGCGGCCAGACCGCACTCAATCTCGCCATCGATCTCGCCGAAAAAGGCATTTTGGAAAAATATCGCGTGGAGATGATCGGCGCCAAGCTCGAGTCGATCAAAAAGGCCGAAGATCGAGACCTATTCAAAGACGCGATGCGCCGCATCGGTCTCGATCTACCGCGCAGCGGTTATGCGCGCAGCATGAAGGATGCCACACGGATCCGAAAACGGCTCGACTTCCCGGTGATCATTCGTGCCTCTAGAACTCTTGGCGGCAGCGGCGGCAATTTTGCCTATACGCCGGAAGAATTCAAAGCAGTCGTGCAGGCGGGCTTGAGCATTTCGCCAGTGCATGAAGTGCTCATCGAAGAATCCGTGCTGGGCTGGAAAGAATTCGAGCTCGAAGTGATGCGCGACCACAAAGACAACGTCGTGATCATCTGTTCGATTGAGAACTTCGATCCCATGGGGGTGCACACCGGCGACTCGATCACCGTGGCGCCGGCGCAGACGCTGACCGACAAAGAGTATCAAATCATGCGCGATGCGGCGCTGCGGGTGATCCGTGAGATCGGTGTCGACACCGGCGGTTCAAACATTCAATTCGCGGTTAATCCCAAAGACGGCCGCATGGTGGTGATCGAAATGAACCCACGGGTGTCGCGCAGCTCGGCTTTGGCGAGTAAGGCGACGGGCTTTCCGATCGCGAAGATCGCGGCAAAATTGGCCGTCGGTTATACACTTGACGAAATCCGCAACGATATCACCCGCGAAACTCCGGCCAGTTTCGAACCGACCATCGATTACGTCGTGACCAAGATTCCGCGTTTCACTTTTGAAAAATTTCCCCAAGCTCAAGACCTGCTGACGCCGCAGATGAAATCGGTGGGCGAGGCGATGGCGATCGGCCGTACTTTCAAAGAGTCTTTGCAAAAAGCGATGCGCTCGCTGGAGACCGGTTCCTACGGTTTCGAACCCAAGGTCGACTTGTCCGACGCTAGGAGGAAAGAATCTCTCGAAGTCGTGCGTGAGAAACTGCGCCAACCTAATGCCTCGCGCTTGTGGTATGTCGGCGATGCTTATCGTCTCGGCATGAGCACCGATGAGGTTTTTCAATTATCCGCCTACGATCCCTGGTTTCTCGAAAAGATTCGCGAGCTGATTGTCACCGACGGTGAGATTTCGAGCTTTGCTGGCAAGAATATTGACACGGCGACTCTACGGAGCTGGAAGCAAATGGGTTTCGCCGACGCACGCATCGCGCAGCTCACCGGATCGAGCGAAGCGGCCGTGCGCCAGTCACGCAAAGACAAAGGCATCGAAGCGGTATTTAATTCCGTCGACACCTGCGGCGCGGAATTTCAAGCCTTCACGCCCTATCTTTATTCCACCTACGAGGGGGAAGACGAGTCCAAGCGCACGGAACGCAAGAAAATTATGATCCTCGGCGGCGGGCCCAACCGCATCGGCCAGGGCATCGAGTTCGACTATTGCTGCGTGCATGCCGCCTTCGCGCTGCGCGAAGAAGGCTACGAGACCATTATGGTCAACTGTAATCCGGAGACTGTGAGCACGGACTACGACACTTCCGATAAGCTCTACTTCGAGCCGTTGACGATGGAAGAGGTGATGAACATCGTCGATCGGGAAAAGCCCGACGGCGTGATCGTCCAGTTTGGCGGCCAGACTCCCCTCAAGCTGGCGCTGCCGCTGGAGCGCGCCGGCGTGCCGATCATCGGCACTTCGCCCGACAGCATCGATCTCGCCGAAGATCGCGAGCGCTTCTCCCAGTTGATCAATCAGCTCGGCATCAAGCAGCCTGATAACGGCATCGCCCGTTCATTCGATGAAGCCTTCAAAATCGCCGCGGGACTCGGCTATCCGGTGTTGGTCCGGCCGTCTTATGTTCTCGGTGGCCGAGCGATGCAGATCGTTTACGATGGCGACGCTCTGAAGGATTATATGACGCATGCCGTGTCGGCGTCTCCGGAGCATCCGGTTTTGATCGACAAATTTCTCGATGACGCCATCGAGATCGACGTGGACGCGCTGGGCGACGGAGAAGATTACGTCATCGGCGGCATCATGGAGCACATCGAGCGCGCCGGCGTTCATTCGGGGGACAGCGCGTGCAGCTTGCCGCCCAAATCCATCGGTCAAGATGTCCAAGACGAAATTCGCCGGCATACCGTCGCTCTGGCCAAAGCGCTCAACGTGCGTGGCCTGATGAACGTGCAGTTCGCCGTGCAGGGAAAAAACGTCTTCGTCCTCGAAGTCAATCCGCGCGCGTCGCGCACCGTGCCGTTCGTCAGCAAAGCGATTGGCGTGCCGCTGGCCAAATTGGCGGCGCGCATCATGGTCGGTAAGAAACTCAGAGAAATCGGACTGACGCGAGAAGTTTTGCCGCAACATATCTCGGTCAAGGAAGCGGTATTTCCGTTCAACAAATTTCCCGGTGCGGATCCGATCCTCGGTCCTGAAATGAAATCAACCGGCGAAGTGATGGGTGTTGGCGACAGTTTCGCCGAGGCGTTCGCCAAGGCGACGCTCGCCGCTGGTGAGCGCCTGCCACGCGGAGGTCGCGCGTTCCTCAGCGTCAAGAGTTCCGACAAGCAGGGCGTCGCGGCGGTCGCGCGTGACCTGGTCGAACTTGGATTCGAACTCGTCGCGACGCGCGGTACGGCTCGGGTGCTGATCGAAGCCGGGCTTGCGGTCGAGACAGTGAACAAAGTGACTGAGGGGCGACCGGATATCGCCGACCTGATGAAAAACGCAAAAATCGATCTGATCGTCAATACGACCGAGGGTAGACAGGCGATCACCGACTCAGC
>CAYZJE010000503.1:0-16671 GCA_964478485.1 uncultured Syntrophobacter sp.
GCTAGCGCTCGCTTACTTCCGCCGTGAGTGAAATCGTTGACCTGATCTCTACGGTTCCCGGTTCCACCGGCGTCGGCGCTTGGGCGGTGAGGGCTTCGCCGCGCGCCATCGGTGTTTGGCGGAAAATCGGTTGAAAAGAGCGTTCGCCTTCGGTGACGGATGCGATACGCAGGATTTTTAGGCCGAGGGACGCGGCGATGGCTTCAGCTTTCGCCTTCGCTTTTGCCGATGCCTGGCGGAGCGCGTCTAACCGCGCGGCTTCTTCGTCTTTGAGCGTGAACATCAAACGGTTGATGTTATTGGCGCCGGCTTGCATCGCGGCGTCGATCAACTTGCCCACGTCATCGAGCTTGGTTGTTTTGATTCGCACGATATTATTTGCCGTATAGCCGACGATTTCCGGCTTGCCGCCTTGCGGGTAGCGATATTGCGGATTGAGCGAGTAGCCGCTAGTTTTGACTTCGTCGGCTTTGCTCAAGAGCTTTTTCACTTCGGCCAGCACGCGGGCAAGACGCTCGGCATTTTCTCTCGACGCCTCGGGGGCGTTACGCGCTTGAGTCGTGACGCCGATGTCGATCTGGGCTTGATCCGGTTCGGCGGCGATGGTTGCTTCGCCGTTTACCGTGATCGACGGCGGCCGCGGGCGGTCGGGAGCCGGCTGTGCATGAATGGCGGCAGACGATAATAACAGCACGGTGACGGTCGCTAGAATGGTTCTCATGGGAATTCCTTTCGTCCGGGGTTGGAGATTTTAGGCTAGCGCAAATTGTGTGCAGCCGCTAAGCTCGACGTTTCATCGTAAATTACTAAACGGTTAGACGCGGCAGGCGAGCAAATGTTCATGCGGTTGCCGCTGCGCCAATCGCGCTGCAACAAAATCTCCCTTTTGATTGCGCCGCTTGTCGGCTTCCTGCTAAATCAATCAGGTGGAAACGAAAGCGGCCGCGCTACGCACATCTAAAGCGGGCATCTTCTACGGCTGGTATATCGTCGGCGTCGGCTTCCTCGCCAACGTTGCTTCGTCATTCGCGCTGGCGAGCACGATGAGCATCTTCTTAAAGCCGCTCACCGCCGATCTTGGCATTTCCCGGGGCGTCTTCTCGCTACTTCGCTCCGGTGAAGGCATCATCGCCGCATGTATTGCGCCGCTGGTCGGCACGCTGGTCGACCGTTACGGCGGCCGCTGGTTGATGGTGATCGGCACCGGCATCGTCGCCGTCGGCTACTTTCTGCTGAGCCAGGTCGACAGCTTCGCGCAGTTCGCCGGGATTCGCCTGACGCTGGTGACCCTGGGCGACTCGATGATGGGCTACATGGTCGTCAACGTCATCATCGCCCAGTGGTTTTCGCGCTACCGCGGCCGGGCGCTGGCGATCTCCAGCATGGGCGTCGGCTTCGCGAAAGTTTGCATGCCGGTGGTCGCCGCATCGCTCATCCTCTGGCTCGGCTGGCGTCAAACTTGGTTCGCCTTTGGTTTGATGACCCTTGGCTTGTTGGTCGTGCCGGCCCTGTTGATCATCCGGCGCGCGCCTGAAGCCATGGGTTTGTTGCCGGACGGCGCGCCGGAGCCGGTCTCGGCCGAATCGGCGGCGACGAAGATTCGTTCTGTTGGAAGTGCAGACGCGCCGGCGCAAGCGGTCGTCTGGACGCGCGGCGCGGCCGTGCGGACGACGGCGTTTTGGCTGTTGGTGGTCACCTTCGGCATCTCCAGCATCGGCGTGACCGGGCTCAATCTGCATGTGTACTCTTACATCACTGATCTCGGCTACTCGGCGGTGATCGCGGCAACCGTCATGAGCATCATCGCCTCGATGCAATTAGCTTCGCCGCTCGTCTGGGGACTTCTCGCCGAGCGCATCGGCGCGCGCTACGCGGCTACACTACGCTTTGTCATCCAAGGCGTCGGGTTGGCGGTGGCGATCTTGACCAGCAATTTATTCTGTCTCTACGCCGGCTTTTTGCTCTACGGCATCGGTCTCGGCGGCAACATGGTGCTGCCGGACATTCTTTGGGCCGATTATTTTGGCCGCCAGTCGCTCGGGAAGATTCGCGGCATGGGATTGTTGATCTCGCATTTTCTCGCCGCCATCGGCCCGCCTTTCTTTGGTTTTCTTTTTGACATCACCGGTGGCTATGGGCTGTCGTTCGCGATTTTTGGCGGCGTTTTGGCGATCTCGGCGTTTCTGAGTCTAATGCTGAAGCCGCCGGGGAAGAAGAATTGGAGTGATGGAGTGTTGGAGTAATGGAGTATTGGGTCTCGGATTTCCGGAAACCCATCACTCCACTACTCCAGTACTCCATTACTCAAGTCCTGCTTGATCCATAGCACCGTTCTCTGCTAGGTAGAGAGACAATTCACTGAGGAGGATCGTTTCATGATCATCGACATTCATAATCACATCGTTGCCGGCGAGCAGCTGCAAACCTTTCAAGCGGGCTTGATCAATAGCGCGGGATTTCACAAACCGCGCGGTACGGTTGTGACCGAGAAGCATATTGAACAGGCCAAGTGGCAAGGGCACAAACATTCCGAGGTGCTCGGCGAAGTCGGCACCGATTTCGCCTTCATCTCACCGCGGCCTTATACGATGATGCACTCGGCCAAGCCGGAGAAGATCGTCCACTGGTATTGTCAGGCGGTGAACGACGCGCTGGCGTTGCAAGTGAAGATGGAACCCAAAAAGTTCCGCGCCATCGGCGGTTTGCCGCAAAACGCCGGGGTGGCGGTGACCAATACGTTCGACGAGATCGATCGCATCATCAACGACCTTGGCTTCGTCGGCATCATGATCAACCCCGATCCCGGCGAAGGCGATGGACAGACTGCCGCGATGGGGCAGGAGTATTGGTATCCGCTTTACGAAAAGATGGTCAAGATGGATATTCCCGGCCTGGTGCACGGCGCGAGCTGTAAGAACCCGCGCGAGTCGTTTCACGGCCACTTCATCACGGAGGAGAGCATCGCGATTCTCTCCTTGGTCGATTCCAACGTGTTCAAAGATTTTCCCAAGCTCAAGCTGATCATTTCCCATGGCGGCGGTTCGGTGCCCTATCAAGTCGGCCGCTGGCGCTCGCAGCTGCGTGGCCCCAACGATACCGAGAACTTCGATCAGCGGCTGAAACAACTCTATTTCGACACCGCGCTTTACAACATCGAGTCATTGAAACTGCTGTTCCGCATCTGTGGCCCGGAGCGTTGCCTGTTCGGCACCGAGCGTCCCGGCGCCGGTTCAAAGACCGATCCGCGCACCGGCAAGTGGTACGACGACGTGCGGCCGAATATTGAAGCCATCCCTTGGCTCACGGCGGAAGATAAAGCGAAAATATTCGAGAAGAACGCGCTGCAAGTGTTCTCGCGGTTCAAACAGTAAGCGCGCAGACGCGGTTTCGAGTTTCGGTTTGGTAGGATGGGTTAGCCGCGTCGAGCGGCGTAACCCATCGTCTTCGGTTCGGTTGGAAAAAGCGATGGGGGTAGGCTGCGCCTTAACCCATCCCGCGTGACTGCTCTGCGGCACGGGCGTGGTGGTGCGCATTGGCGCGCCAGGGCGAGTAGCAGTTTCTTTCCCGATGACTTACGCTAGAATATATCGATGTTGACCGTACAAGACCTGCATGATGCCTTTACGGACCTCGGTGCGCTTGCACGGAGCGAGGGCAAAGTGATCGATTTAGCGGTCTATGGCGGTTCAGCCTTGATGCTCGCGTCAAATTTCCGAGTAACGACCCAAGATGTCGACGCGGTGGTCGAAGGTGATCAAGGTACGGTTAATCGCCTTGCCGAAGAGGTCGCGCGGAAACGCGGCTGGGCCCCGGACTGGCTTAATGACGGAGTGCGCGCTTATCTCAGTCCAAACGTCGACGGCCTAGCGGAACATCATGAATTGTTTCGCGCCTACCCGTCCGAGCAAGAACCGGGCTTGCGCGTCTTCGTTCCCAGTCCTGAATATATGCTTGCTATGAAATTGATGGCGATGCGTTTGGATCCGGCAGGGGGCAAGAGCGATCTCGCCGATATCGTCAATCTCATGGAAGTGGTGGGACTCGAGACGCCGGAGGAAACGATCGACTTCGCGGCTTCGTTTTATCCCGAAGCGAAAATAAGCGCTCGTCTGCATCTCGGCATCCGCGAACTGTGGCGCAGGAGAGAAAAGCTCAGACAGGAAGGAGAGCATGGCACGCCCAGATACCTTGGCCGAGGTCGCACGGCGTCGTAAGGCTGGAGACGACTTCAGCCTGCTGCTACGCGAATTCCTCGACGAGTTCTACGAGAGCCTGCGCTCAGGCGTCGCCGGGACATGTATTGCCGAAGATCCGGTTGCGCTAGACGATCCTCAAGAGCATGCGTTGCTTGGAGCCATAGGCGAACACCTGGCGCGGCGCTGGAATCTGGCAATTTCACCATGGACGGATGACCCTTCGCGTTTTCTCCATCGTCCTTACTTCACAACGACCATCGAGGGATTGAAAGCGTTGCTCCTCGCCGAAAGTCCGATCGCTTTTCGCCGCCGTCTTATTTTCACTGAAGCAGAGCCTCTCCGTCGCGCGCGAATGCCACAAAGGCCGCGGGCCTTACAAGCGTAACAGCGCACGGCCTTTGCTCTTCAACTCATTGTCCCGCGGATCTCCATGGCCGCCAGCGCGTACATTTTGGCGGCGTCGACGAAGTCTTGGATTTCGACGAGCTTCGTAGGATGGGTGGAGGCGCAGAGCGCCGATACCCAGTTTTTTTGATTCACCGCGAAGCGCATGAAGGTCACGAAGTTGTAGGGGCGCAATTGATTGCGCCCGTCCGGCTGTTGATTCAAATCTGGGCGCGATGAATCGCGCCCCTACGGGAAGGCGCGACACTTCCACCAGTGTCACGGCGGTGAAAACCGGAAGCCAGGTTTATTGTGATTGCAAAGCGATGGGTATCGCTGGCTCAACCCATCCTACCCAACTCATCGACCCTGACTTTGCGCGACAACTCAAATGCGCTATTCTCGCTGTCATGGCGTTCACTCCCAATTTAAGCACTTTGCCGACGGCGCAACGGGCGCTCTGGCTAGAGCTTGAGGCGACCCCGGAGAGTTTTACGCTCTATGGCGGTACGGGGTTGACGTTGTACCTTGGACATCGGACGTCGGTCGATTTCGATTTCTTCTCGAACGCGTCTTTCGATCCCGATGATTTGGCGAAGAATGTGGCTTATCTGATCGATGCCGAACGGATTCAAGTAGCGCCCAACACGTTGACTTGTCGAGTCGATCGCGGCGGCCCCGTGTTGGTGTCGTTTTTCGGTGATTTAAATTTGGGACAAGTGGTCGCGCGTGAGCAAGTGGCCGGAATGAGGGTATATGTTGCCTCGTTGCTCGATATAGCTGGAACGAAAGCAGCGGTGGTGCAGAAACGGGCGGAGGTGAAAGATTATCTAGATATCGATGCCCTGTTGCGCCACGGAATTGATTTGCCGACGATTCTCGCGGCTGGAGCGACGGTTTACGGGCGACAATTTAATCCTCTCGTAACCGTAAAGGCGCTCAGTTACTTTGACGATCTACCGGGTTTGCCTCCTGAAGTGCGGACGCGGCTCGCTGCGGCGGTCGCCGCCGTCGATGTCACTCAGTTGCCGATTTTGACCCCTTTTAGTAAACGACGCGGCGAATGAAGGCGATGAAGCCATTGCCTAAAACAGCCGCGTTACTTGCGGTGGCAAAGCGCGTGGTATGGTTCAAGGAACCCGCCGACGCTTTAGCCGATTCGGTGCATTTTCTCGCCCATGTCATGACCTATGGCACCGTCGAGGATTTGCGCGTGGTCGAAAGCGTGGTTGGCGAAAAGGAGTTCTTGGAAACACTGGATCACGCGCCCGCCGGCGTCTTCGATCCGCGTTCGTGGGCGTACTGGAACCTTAAATACGGTCGCGTCCCTGTGCCCGCCTTGCCGGTGCGTCAGGGATTGTAATCAACTCGACGACGCGCAATCCTCCAAACGAAAAAAATCAACTTCTAGCCGGTTACTCTAAGCCAACTTGATGCGGTGAAAAACTAATCGGGTGAGATGCGTCAGCTTTCTTCCCGGCCGCTTTTGGTTTAAGAGGTAGTGAACTGCAATTGAAGGATTCGATCCTGGAGTGAGAAAGATTCCCGCCCTCGAGCTTCGCGATGTCTCTTATGTAGCCAATCGCCAGAAGATTCTCGATTCGATCAATTGGACCGTGCAGCCCGGCGAGCATTGGGCGATCCTTGGGCCCAACGGTTCGGGAAAAACCACGCTGCTGCGCATCGCCAGCGGTTATCTTTGGCCCAACGCGGGCGGCGAGGTTTACCGAAACGGCGAAACGCTGACTTATCTGCCCGAGCTGAGAAAAAGCATCGGCTGGGTGACCGCGTCATTGGTCAATGAAATTCCGTCTCAAGAGCGGGCGCTCAACACCGTGGTGTCGGGGAAGTTCGCGCAGATCGGCTACCTCGGCGGATACTGGGGGCAGGCGAGCCGCTACGACTACGCTTGCGCGCGGCGCTACTTGAAAGAACTCGGCTGCGAGCATTTGCGCGAGCGGGAGTTCGGCACGCTGTCGCAGGGTGAGCAACAAAGAGTTCTGATCGCGCGGGCGCGCATGACCCAACCTTACCTGATCTTTCTCGACGAGCCTTGCGCGGGCATGGATCCCGGCGCGCGGGAAAGTTTCCTGGAGTCGCTACGCAAGCTCGGCACCCAGAAAAAAATTCCCGCGCTGATCTATGTGACGCATCATATCGAAGAAATCTTGCCGCTGTTTGGTAAAGCGTTGGTGTTGTGCAATGGCAGGGTGCTGCATTCGGGACAGACGCAGAACGTTCTTAAGTCGCGCGTGCTGCGCGAATTGTACGGCGCGTCGTTATCGCTGCTCAACCGAAAAGGCCGCTACTGGCCGGTGATCGAATAAGATCGGCACGTTCAAGAGTTCAAGTTTCAAGGGTTCAAGGTAGGGCACAGAGAATCCGGGAACTTTGAACGATTGAACTGACCGATAGTAGGGGCAACCCTACGCCTGTCCTGAGCCGGGTCGAAGGATGGTTGCCCGTTCGGAGGGCAGGCACCCTTCGATTGATTCAGGATAGACTCCGGCCTGCCCCTTGTATCGATGCGGCGTTGAAATCAAACTGAACCACAGCCAAGATTTTTGATGACCTCGTCGCAAACCCATACTTCATTGCCTTTACCGAATCGTTGGTGGTCGCTTTCGGTGGCGTCGATTTCTTCGCTGATCGTCACCGCGGACTCCGGCCAGCTCAGTATTGCGCTGCCGGTGATCATCGCCGAGTTCGGCGCCGACTTAACGCTGGCGAGTTGGATTGCGTTGGCCTACGCGCTGATCACCGCATCGCTTTACTTGCCTTGTGGCAGGCTGTCCGACCTGGTCGGCGTCGGCCGATTGTTTCTTGCCGGTTTCCTGCTTTACGGGGCGAGCTCTGTCGCCGCCGGCTTAGCGCAAAACAGCGCACAGCTGATTACCTTTCGCGCCCTACAGGCCGCCGGCAGCGCGCTGATCATGGCGAACAATTTCGCCTTGGTCACGGCGTTGTTTGCGCCGGCGGAGCGCGGCCGGGCGATGGGCATTACCGGCGGGGCGGTATCGGCGATCGGCTATACGCTCGGACCGGTCATCGGCGGATTGCTAACCCATGGGTTCGGCTGGCGATCAAATTTTTTTCTCTCCGCGCTGCTCGCCGGTGTCGGTTTCGGCGCCGCGCGATTCTTGCTGCCGGCGGAAAGTTTCCGCGGTTCGGCGGCAAAGCGCGAGCCCTTTGACTTGACCGGTGCGCTGTCATTCGCGTGCAGTATCTCGCTCATATTGTTCGGTCTCGCCACGGCGCAAAAAGCGGGCTGGCAGAGTTTACTGGTTAGTCTGACATTAACCGGCGGCCTCGTCGTACTCGGCTTCTTTATTTGGTGGGAAAACCGCGCGAGTTTTCCTTTGCTCGATCTCGCACTCTTTCGCATTCCAGCGTTTACTTTAGGCAACGGCGCTCGCTGGATCAGTTTCGTCACTATGAGTGTGAACAATTTGCTGATGCCGTTTTTCCTCCAGTTGGCGATGGGCTTGGACCCGCTTCACACCGGACTTCTGGTTGCACCGACGCCGTTGGCGATGGCCTTGCTGGCGCCCCTGACCGGTTGGATGTCGGAAAGATTTATCCCTGAAAGGCTTTGCGCCGTTGGCCTGACCGTCACCGGCGTTGCTTTCTCACTGCTGAGCTTTCTTTCGCCGTCATCGTCATCGATCGAAATTATTTCATGGCTTGCTTTGCTGGGCATCGGCATGGGCCTGTTTCAGACGCCCAATAACAACTTGCTGATGACCGCCGTGCCGCGCCAGCGTCTCGGCGTCGGCTCGGCGTTTCTTTCGATCGTGCGCAGCGTCGGTTATTCCACCGGCGCGACCTTGGCGGCGTCGATCGTCGGTCATTATTTGCTGCAAGCGTCGGGCGATACGGCAATGCAAATGCTCGGTGGCGGCGCGGCAGCCGGTGCCAACTTGCTGATTCGTTCGGCGTTTTTGCGCGGCTTCCACAGCGCTTATTTGATTGTCGCGGCTGTAGCGTTTGTCGGCGCCATGGTGAGCCTGTGGCCGGTGTCCGGAAGAAATCCCCCGTGAGAGCTTCGGTGCGGCGCGATTCTGTTCTTATGGCGAGGTATGATGGGAACGCCGCGGCCCGCGCGCAAGAGCGAACCGAAGACTTCATAAAGGGAACGATGATCTCGGTCGGCGGATGACGATTCGTATTCACGCCGAACGATATAACGACGCAGGGACAGCGGGAATCGAAAGTAGAAATTGGACCGAATTTACGCGCTCCGTGGCAATTTGGCGCAGCGTGACTGCCCAAAGCATTTCCGCCACACTTAGGACTCGAGGGTTGCGGCCGCGATCATATCGCAAACGCGATCGAGTTCGGTTTGTTTAAGCTCGGGAAAGAGTGGCAGGCTCAAACATTCGTTCGCTAACTTCTCAGCGACCGGAAAGTCTCCCGGTTTGTAGCCGAGGAATTTGTAAGCCGGTTGAAGATGAAGCGGAATGGGATAATGCAGCCCCGTGCTAATCCCCGCTTGTGAAAGTGCGTCCCGTAACTTGTCCCGTTGCGGGGAGTGTACCACGAAAAGGTGCCATACATGCTTTCGTCCGGGTGACTCGGACGGCAGGGTGACGGCGGTGTTAGCCAATTTGCTCGTATAAGTTTTCGCTAACTCGGATCGCGTTAGATTCCAGCCCTCGAGATGGCGAAGCTTGATTCCTAGTATCGCTCCCTGCAATTCGTCCATTCGGTAGTTGAAGCCGATTTCTTCATGACGATATTTTTCAATCTGAGCGTGATCGCGTAGTTGACGCAGCCGCGCCGCGAGTTTCTCGTCGTTGGTCGTAATCGCGCCGGCTTCCCCGAAGGCGCCGAGATTCTTGGTGGGATAGAAGCTGAAACATCCAAGATCGCCGTAGCTGCCGGCGCGATGTCCTTGGTATCTCGCTCCATGTGCCTGGGCGGCGTCTTCGATCAGCGCCAATCCATGCTTGTGGCAGAGCTCGCGGATGGGTTCCAAATCGGCCATTTGGCCATAGAGATGAACTGGAAGAATGGCCCGGGTCTTGGGGCCGATGGCGCGCGCGATTTGCTCCACGTCCAGGTTGCCCGTGCGCGGATCGACGTCGATGAATACCGGTCTCGCGCCCACGTAAGAGACCGCCCATGACGTGGCAATGAAAGTAAAGGGGGTGGTGATGACTTCATCGCCGGCTTGTACGCTGCCGGCGATGAGCGCGAGGTGCAAGGCGCTCGTCCCGGAATTGACCGCCACGCAATGGCGCGTGCCGCAGTAACGGGCGAAATCATCTTCGAAGCTGGCCACCGCTTGATTCGACGCGAATGTTCCCAGATCGAGTGTGCGCTGGATGGCGGCGTCGATTTCGCCCCTGATCTCTACGCCCTGACGGCTAAGATCGACAAACGGAATGGTGCCGAGCCGGTCATTCATCGTTTTCTCGGTAGCTTGCGCAACAGCCGCGCCGGGTTGCCGGCGACGATCGTGTTGGGATGGACATCCTTCGTGACTACGCTACCGGCGCCGATCATTGAACCGGCGCCGATCCTAACTCCGCAAAGAATCACAGCCCCGGACCCGATCGAGGCCGCGCGCCCAACCAGGGTGGGAATAACCTGCCAGTCTTTTTCCGTCTGTAACCGTTCGCCGTCCGCCGTCGCTTTCGGATAGCGGTCATTGATGAAGACGACGTGATGACCGACGAAAACCTCGTCGGCGATCTGCACGCCTTCGCAAATAAAGCTGTGGCTTGAAATCTTGCAGTTTCGGCCGATGCGCGCGCCCTTTTGAATCTCGACGAAGGTGCCGATCTTGGTGTTGTTGCCAATCTCACAGCCGTAGAGATTGACAAAGTCGTAAATTTGCACGCCGGCTCCAAGCTTAACGTCGGCAGCGATTCTTTGGCAAAGACCGCGGGGCGTGCCTGTTGTTTCTTTTTTTTTGCTCGAAGCTCTTTTGATTTTCATACCGGAGGCCCGCTAGTTTCGTCGAAAAATCACGATGTCGAGCCAACATCGCAGCAAGTCGATCATGGCTTCAAATACTAGAGAGGGCTTGGCGCCCAACGCTTTGCCGCTGGTGCGTGGAAAGTGCTCAACGTCCTGTACGCCGATACGAAACCCCCGGCGCTGCGCGCGGATGATTCTCTCGGCTTCGCCGAACACGCCGTGACTAATGATCGGAATGTCATAAATCCCGCGCCGCACCAGTTTGACGCTACCCGCGTCGTAGGTGCGGGTTGCGAACAAGATCGCCGGCAACGCATTGAACAGCCACGACACCAACTGGCGCCCGAAGCGGTAATGTTTTACCGGTCGTCGTGCTACGATGATTTCACACTGATTCGCCAGCGGCAGCAGTTCCAACAAAGTGTTCATCTTCCATTGACCGTCGGCCGAGTTGAGAAAGACCAGGTCTTTACTGGCCCACTCGTAGAGTTCCGCGAACGTCGATGCGATGCCCTGGTTTGTCTCATGGCGCCGAAGCTGTAATCGGGGCAGCGTCTTTTGGGTATCGCGGAGAATTTGCCAGGTGTGGTCCGCCGAGCAGTCGTCAATGACGAGGATCTCGCCTGGCGTTGAAATTTGTTCAAGCGTTGCGTCGGCCTCCATGACGACCTGGCGAATCGTGCTCTCTTCATTGTACGCGGGAATACAAATGGTCAGGCCCTCTTGATATCGCTGACCAAAATCGGCGCCAGACTGTCTCGGTAGATCGACATCCACTTGGGGTTAGCTAACGAGCCAGCGACTTTTCTCGCAACCTGTAACGCAATTGGTTGTGAAGGCGACTCAATGGACGCTTGCCGGACTGACTCTAATGCCGTTGTTGCGGCTGCTCTCTTGCGCTGCCGCTAGAATACTAACGACTCTGAGACCGGCTTTTCCATCGGTGATCGGCGTGCTCGAATGTTGGATACAGTGATTGAAATGTTTGATCTCGCGACCTAGCGCTTCGCTGTTTTCTATAGCTGGCGCGTACATATCGCCATTGCGGTACTGCACGAGAGCGTCATAAAGCCCCTCGATGCTGCTCCTCGAAATGCCCTTGTCGTAGATCTTGACCTTCTCGGCGACAAGATTGTCGTCATAAACCGCCAGCCTACGTGAACCACCGAGCATGACTAAACGAGTCTTCATCGGCGCCAACCAATTGACATGGCAATGGCCCAAAATATTGCCGGCGAACTGGACCGTAATATACGCCATGCTCTCGGATTTGTGCCCGGCGTGAGAGGCGCCGATGGCTTGGACCCATTCCACCGGCCGTTCGATGAGATAATCCATGATCGACACATCATGCGGGGCCAGATCCCAGATGACCGAAACGTCAGACTGAAAAAGTCCGAGATTGATGCGCACCGAATCGAAGTAATAAAGTTCGCCCAGTTCGCCACGGGTCAAGATATCTTTAAGCTTTTCAACCGCGGGATGGTAGATGAAGGTATGGTCCACTTGCAGGACCAATTTCATCTTGTCGGCTAGTTCGACTAGCTCTCTGGCTTGAGTGAGATCGTCGGTGATCGGTTTTGTGACTAACACATGCTTGCCGGCAAGTAGGGCTTGCTTTGCAAGCGCATGATGGGTCTGCACCGGAGTCGCGATGGCCACTGCGTTGACGTCGGGATGACCGATGACCTCGCTGACCTGTTGTGAGTAGATGAAGTTCGGATACTGAATAGCGAGTTTTTGGCAACGGTCGGATTGGCTGTCGCAACAGATGACTACTTTGCTGTCGGGCGAAGCATTGAAATTTCGCACGAGATTAGGGCCCCAATAGCCCAATCCGATTACACCTACCTTTACCGTCAAGACTTTTCTTCCTTACGTTGTTAGCGACAAAATCACTTGGGAGTTTGAAAATATCCTGAAACCATAGGCGGCTTCAGCGCTCGCTTTCAATAGGGTAAGTATATTTCCTCAGCATCAATTTGTATAGCTACTTTTCTCTTTGGCGCGACGGGTTGCGCCGTACTTGGCGATTAGATTCTCGTGTTGCGACAAAGTTTTTACGAATATATTCGCCACCTTATCGGCATACACGAGTTTCCAGTCGGCGCGCTCTAGGAGTATTTTTGAAAGCACCGAAGTGGGGGCGTGGAAAACCCAGGAGATTTGGTACTTTTCCATCAGGCTTTCCCAACCTTCGCGGGCTTGGGAAAGGGTCAGATATTCCTTGACGCGGGAGGCGCCATACATGTCGGTCCTGCCGTCGATGAAAACTTTGTATCTTGGCCAAGCCGCGTAAATGATGTAGTCGCCAAATTCATCGTCGTTGAACATGTTGCCGGTTATGGCTTCTTGCTGGATAAATGCTACCGCTTCGGTGGGCACGTACTTGCTGTCAAAATCATGCTTAATCGTCCCGGCCGCGGCTAGGGCTAAGACCGTTCCGATGCCAATGACCGGCCAGATCAAACGGACCGTCGAATGATTGACTGCCGCGAGATTCTCCATGCGCCGTTTCAACATCGCCATTAGCCGCCCGTCCAAACTTTCGAAAGCGAGCTGAGCCTGTTTGACCAATACTGGTCCGGCAATGAATGCGAAAAGCGGCATGTGCCTAGAAGAAAACAATGCCATGTGGCCGAAAAGCACAATTAAAGTTAGCTCGATAACGTCCAGCTTAGCACCGGAGACCGCAAAGATCGCGATGGTCGCGAGCAACAAAAGTTCGAAGGGGATCACAAGGCTGGAGTGAAAATTGGGTGACAGGTACTCAGCAATGCTATCCATCAAAAACTTATCTTGAAGGACACGAAAGGGAAACAGCAGAGTGTCATATCCATAGGGATTCAAGAGCGCGACTAGAACACAGGCGATCATGATCAATCCGATCCGTCGCGCTTTTTCGAGCCATTGGCTGCGGTTGTTAGGTGCTGCGAAACAATACTGTGCGAGATTACCGAAAAGATAGACGCCGAGCAAAATCAGACCGAGGATGAAGCCACCGTGCAAGTTGACCCAAACAACCATGATAAGGGGCAGAACATACAAATGGTTTCGCTCACGATACTGATAATTATTTAGCAAATGATACCAAATGATGAAGAGAACGAAAGTAAATACATGCGGCCGTGCGAGCCAGTTCGACGCCGAGGACAAGGTTACCAGCAGAACCGCGATTGACGAAAAGATTAAGTTTGCTTTTCCTTGGAGTAACAGGGTGAAGACAAGATAGCCGCTCAGCGCGATCAGGAATGAAAACAGCATAGCGATGCCGGTAATGCCGGCGAGTCGGTGCACCAGCGCCATGATCACTTCGGCTAACCATTCGTGCAGAGTCCAAGGTAAGGGAGGCGTCTGGAAGGAAAAAATGTCAGCGTCCGGAATCTTGCCATTCTCGATAATGAATTCACCAGCTCGAATGTGATAGCCGGTATCGGCGTCTCCAAGCAGTCTGCCATCGCCCCCCGACGCCAGGAACAGAAATATTCCCAAGAAAACTATGTCCGCGATTGAGGGCAGTAAGTTGCGTGGCCGGTCTTTCATGATTTGCCTGAGTTATGAATGCGCATCACAATCGAAAAGCGACGTTTGCGTCCAATAAACTGATGAGGTTGAATCCGATATTCCCCGCAGCTTGCTGCGGGCACTATCAAATGGGGTTTCCAAAGGGGGCGAGCATCCCCTTTGGTCGCCTGCGGGGTTAATGCCCCGGAGGCGAATAGCCTGATTGAATGAAAGGCGGTTCCCGATCAGGAAAATGTGATTAGATGAGTAACCCTTGGCGCCACTGTCAAATGAACTTCCCGCTTGATGATCAATGCTCGCCCATGCCGAGGCGGCCGATGAAGGGGAGTTTTAACGCCGGTTTGAAAAAATCGACGCCGAAGGTCAGGCCGAGCAAGTTAAGCTCGAAGCCTTCTTCACGCGCCATGGTCACGCCGAGGAGGCCTAACATCGACACTTGATAACCGGTGCCGCTCGGTGCGCGGTCGACGATCGAGCCATTGATCGGATAGTCTTTGCCGATTGCCGTTGCCGGAAGATCCATGCGCAGCTCTGGCACCTGGCGGCCGATATAAGCGGTGAAGGTATTGCTGTTGGGGCCGGGCCAGAGCGTGTATTCATTCGGATAGGGATAAGTGGCAACAGCGGCAATAATTGTCGGAATCGCTTTGGCCGCCTCTTCGCCGCGCAATTCGGCGAGCAGCGTCGGCTCGTTGCCAAACCAGCGGCCGTCGGGAATGCCCGGCGCGGAGAACACCGCGGGAAGGTCCCGATAGATGCGCCAGCCGATCACCTGGTGGATGATATATTCGCTGGCGTTCTCGGATTTCGTCGCGACCCAAGTATGGACCCCGAAGATGCCGCGCCAATTGAGCGCACGGGCGAAATAAACCTGAACGACAGCCTCCGGCGTATGCTCAGCAAGCGGGGCTATGCCGGCGCTGGAGCGATCAGCGCGACGGAAATCGCGCCCCAGCGGCGCTTGACCCGATAGCACTGTGTAGAACGGCAGCGCGACGAACAGCAACAATAAGATTGTGAGCATGCGTGAACGCATCGTTATTTGACTGCGCTGGATTATAACCAATGGATCGGGGCAACGCCAGACACAAGCCGCGTCGCGGCGTATTCGACAATCGTGGTGATAAATTGTAGCCTCGGAGGCGCTCGACGGATTATAGTTATGGCAAACGACTTTCGCATCGGCCATGGATTTGACGTGCACCGATTTCGCCGCGGCCGGAAGCTGATTTTGGGTGGTGTGGAGATTCCCCATAGCCGGGGTTTGTATGGCCATTCCGATGCCGACGCAGTCATTCATGCGCTGATCAATGCTCTTCTCGGCGCCATGGGTGAGGGCGATATCGGCACGCATTTCTCCGATAAAGATCCGCGCTACAAAGGTATCGCCAGCAGTGAGCTGCTCGTCACGGTGTTGGGCACGATGCGGCGCAAGCGTTTCAAGTTGGTCAATGCTGATGTTACTGTGCTGGCGCAGGAGCCAAAGCTGGCGCCGCATTACGCTAGAATGCGCAAGAGCATTGCCGCTTTATGTAAGGTGAGCGCTCAACGGATCAGCATCAAGTCGACCACCACGGAACGGCTCGGCTGGGTTGGTGCGGGCAAGGGAATCGCTGCCACGGCGTTGGTTTTGCTCCGCTGCTGAGGTGGTTTTGGCGGTGAATTGGTTGACAAAAAAGCATTTCTATATTAATCAACAAGTCTAATTTTACGTGACATCCGATCCTGCCAATCTAGCGCCCGAAGCGCGTGAACAAGAGATCGAAAGGTTAGCTCAAGAGCTTGGCCGTCTGATTCAGGGCGCCGACCCTGAGCGGCGCCACGATCTTAAGGAGCTAGCTATCGCGATCATGCGCGAGGAGTTCATCTACAAGGATGAGTCCACGGCGAGCGGGGCAGGGACGGCGCCGGCGCCGTTCAATCCGTTGGGCACCGGAGTCTTGTTGTTTTTTTTGGGCGGCGGGCTGTCTTTCATATTTGGCCCGGTTGGGCTGCTGCTGATGTTGGGCGGCGTAACATTTGTAGTTTGGGGAGCGTTGATCAGCTGGCTTAAGAAGGCGAAATAAACATGGCAGAAGCGGAAAAGAAAAAAGGCGGTATCTGGTCAAGGCGAGATTTTTTCACCCGTTTGGGTTGGGGCGGCTTTGGAGTGTTCGGCGGACTCAGTCTCTTGGGCTTTCTCCGTTCGGCTTTTCCCCGAGTATTGTTCCAGCCACCGGCAAGCTTCAAAGCCGGGCTTCCTGCCGATTACGCCATCGGTGAAGTGAGTGAAAAATATAAACAAGATCAACGCGTGTGGATCGTCCGGGAGGAAACCGGCATCTACGCAATTTTCGCAAAGTGCACGCATCTCGGCTGCACGCCACGCTGGCTCGCCGCCGAGAACAAATTTAAATGCCCCTGTCACGGTAGCGGCTTTTTTAAGTCCGGGCTCAATTTCGAAGGGCCGGCGCCGCGCCCGCTGGATCGCTTTAAGCTCACCGTCGGCGATGACGGGCAACTCGTGGTCGATAAGAATAAAATTTTCAAAGGGACTGCCGGCGCCAATCCGGACGAACAGTATCCTGACAGCATCCTCAAAGCCTAGCGGGTAAGATCATGAGTCCATTAGAAAAGATCAAAAACGATATCGTCGAGAGCC
>CAYZJE010000504.1:0-6541 GCA_964478485.1 uncultured Syntrophobacter sp.
AATTCGCCCCGCGCTTGAAAAAGCGCGCGAGCGCGTCGCCGGCGGGCAATGCGCCATCGTTAATATCTGGGTCGACATCAATGAATACGCGCCGGGAACCAGAGCGCAGACGATGTACAAGTAAGAAGAAGATTCAGATTCAAAAACTTAGCCGCAAAGAACGCAAAGGACACAAAGTTCGGAAACCTGTAGGGGCGCGATTCATCGCGCCCTCCGGCCTTGCGCGGGTTCCTTCTCCCCTTGGAGACTGTGTCGCAATTCACTCGAAGCCCTTCGACACGCTCAGGGCGAACGGATAAGTAGTTGAATTCGCGATCGAGCAATACCGTTCGTGGTGAGGTTCTCGAACCATGAACGGTATTGCGACACAGTCTCTTGCGGGAGAAGGGTAGGATGAGGGGAATCGAAAAAACACCCTCACCTCACTCCTCTCCCGTCGAGGGAGAGGAAGTCGGATGCGCCGAAAGACACCCGTCCTCCGGCAATTTGTGATTGAGAGAATTCTTTAGTTGGGGAGAATAATCGATGGGGAAAGCGTTAGATGGAATCCGCATTTTGGACATGACCCATGTGCAGTCTGGGCCTACCTGCACGCAGATTTTGGCGTGGTTCGGCGCCGATGTGATCAAAGTCGAACTGCCAGGCCGTGGCGATATCACGCGCGGCCAGCTGCGCGACAAGCCCGATGTCGACAGTCTCTATTTCACCATGCTCAACTGCAATAAGCGGAGCATTACGCTCAACACCAAGACCAAGAAGGGCAAGGAGATCTTTCGCGAGCTGATTCGGCGCTGCGACGTGCTGGTCGAAAACTTTGCGCCCGGTGCGCTGGATCGCCAGGGCTTTACCTGGGAAGCGATTCAAGGACTCAATCCACGTATCATCTACGCCTCGGTGAAAGGTTTTGGGCCGGGACCTTACGAAGACTGCAAAGTCTACGAAAACGTCGCTCAGTGCACCGGCGGCGCGGCGAGTACCACGGGCTTCGACGATGGTCCACCGTTGGTTACCGGCGCGCAAATCGGCGATTCTGGCACCGGCGTGCATTTGGTTGCGGGAATTCTCGCAGCTTTATTCCAACGCGAAAAGACCGGCAGGGGACAACGAGTCACCTGCGCCATGCAAGACGCTGTGCTCAATCTTTGCCGCGTCAAACTGCGCGATCAGCAACGGCTTGCGGCGGGACCGTTGGAAGAATATCCGCAGTACCCAAACGGGGTCTTCGGCGACGCCGTGCCGCGGGCGGGCAACGCCTCCGGCGGCGGCCAGCCGGGTTGGGCGGTGCGCACCAAGGGCGGCGGGCCAAACGATTATATTTACGTCATCATTCAGCCGGTCGGTTGGGAGCCGTTGATGAAGCTCTGTGGCCGGCCAGAATTGATCACCGATCCCGAATGGGCGACGCCGGAAAAACGTTTGCCGAAGCTCGACAAGTGCTTCGAGATCATCGAGCGATGGGCGAAGACCCTCGATAAGTTGGCAGTCATGCGCAAATTGAACGAACACGACATCCCGTGCGGGCCGATCCTCGACATGCGCGAGATCGCCGCTGAGCAGGCGCTGCGCGAGACCGGTACGGTCGTCGAAGTCGATCATCCGAAACGGGGAAAGTTTTTGACCGTGGGCAACCCGATCAAGCTCTCGGATTCGCCGACCGAGGTGAAACCGTCGCCGTCGTTGGGCCAACACACCGACGAGATTCTAAAATCCATCGTCGGCTGGAGCGACGCCGAAATCGCCGCGGCGCGCAAAGACGGGGCGGTGTGACGAGAAGAAAATTAACCACAAAGGCCTGTCCTGAGCGAAGTCGAAGGGGCCTAGCGCGGCGAAGCCGCAACCGAGGGGACGAAGCCATTTAACCGCACCCTTCGACTAGCTCAGGGCGATCGGAAGAAGGGACCGTCCATGGTGAGCCTGTCGAACCAAAAGTGCGCGAAAAAGAATTTGGCTTGGTAGGGGCGGGTTTGAAACCCGCCCTCTCGGCTTTCACCTACAGCAAGACAAAGCAGCGGAGAGAATAAATGGACAAGAGAGTTCTGCGTACCCTCATCGATACAGTGCGTAAGTCGGATCGGTTGGCGCTGAGCGCGCCCGAAGCTGAGCAGCTCTGCAATGCCTACGGCATTCCCACGCCGAAGCAGGCCTTGGCCAAGAGCGCGGCTGAGGCCGCGAAAATTGCCACGCGTTTACGTTTTCCCGTAGTTCTCAAGATCGTCTCGGACGATATTCTGCACAAAACCGAAGCCGGCGGAGTCATTGTCGGACTCAAGAGTGGCGCCGAAGTCCGGCGCGGCTTCGAGCGTCTGGTTAAGAACGCCAGGAGTTACAAAAAGAACGCGGCGATCCAAGGTGTCCAGGTGCAGCAGATGCTCGCGGCTGGCCAAGAGGTCATGGTCGGCGCGGTCACCGATCCGAGCTTCGGTAAAATGGTCGCCTTTGGTTTGGGCGGCGTGTTGGTCGAAGTGATGAAAGACATCACCTTTCGACTTGCTCCCGTCAACAAGAAAGACGCGCTGGCCATGCTCGACTCGGTGAGCGCGGCGGAAGTTCTCCGTGGCGTGCGCGGTGCCAAAGGCGTCGACCGCGCGGCGCTGGCCGATATCATTCAAAAGGTCTCCAAGCTCGTCAACGACTTTCCCGAGATCCTGGAAGTCGATCTCAATCCGATCTTTGTCACCGACAAGGGTGCCCGCGCGGTGGACGTGCGGATCGTCGTCGGTGCTGCGCCGGTGCCGCGCCCGCGTTTCAGTCAGAGCGAGATTCTCGGCGCCATGCAACGGATTATGAATCCGCGCGCCGTTGCGGTGATCGGAGCGTCGGCAGAAGACGGCAAGATCGGCAATTCGGTGATGAAAAATTTGATCAACGGCGGCTACGCCGGTAAGATTTATCCGATTCATCCGAAAGCGGATGAGATCATGGGGCGCAAAGCGTATCCGAGCGTGCTCAACGTTGCCGGCGATATCGATGTTGTGGTGTTCGCGATCCCGGCGCGCCTTTGCGCCGCGGCCATGGCAGAAGTGGGGCGCAAGAAAATTCCCGGCGCGGTAATGATTCCTTCTGGCTTTGCCGAAGTCGGCGAACAGGCCTTGCAGGATGAATTGCTCGATGTTGCGCAACGGCACAACGTTCGGATCATGGGGCCCAACATTTATGGATTCTATTATACGCCGCGCAATCTTTGCGCGACATTCTGCACTCCCTACGATGTTAAAGGCAAGGTGGCGCTCAGCTCGCAATCTGGCGGCGTCGGCATGTCGATCGTCGGTTTCTCACGCACCACGCGCATGGGTGTCTCTGCCATTGTTGGACTAGGCAACAAGTCCGATCTCGACGAAGACGATCTATTGACCTACTTTGAGCAGGACGACAATACCCAGGTGATCGCCATGCACTGCGAAGATTTAAAAGACGGCCGGTCTTTCGCCGAGGTGGCGAGCCGAGTGTCAAAAAAGAAGCCCATAGTCATGCTGAAAGCGGGACGCACCGCGCTGGGCGCGCGCGCCGCGGCATCGCACACCGGCGCGCTGGCGGGCAACGACAAAATCTACGACGACGTGCTGCGCCAGTGCGGCGTAATTCGCGCCAAGAGTTTGAACGACCTGCTGCAGTTCGCCCGTGGCCTGCAAGTGCTGCCGACGCCCAAGGGCGAAAATATTATCATTATCACCGGCGCCGGCGGCTCGGGTGTTTTGCTTTCAGACGCGTGCGTCGACAACGGCTTGTCGTTGATGAAAATGCCGCCCGATCTCGACACGGCGTTTCGCAAATTCATCCCGCCCTTCGGCGCCGCCGGCAACCCGGTCGACATCACCGGCGGTGAACCGCCGACCACCTACGCGAACACGATTCGTTACGCCCTCGCAGAGCCGCGCATCCATGCGCTGATCCTCGGTTACTGGCATACCATCATTACGCCGCCAATGGTGTTCGCCAAGCTCTGCGCCGAAGTTGTCGAAGAGGCGCGCGCCAAAGGCATCGACAAACCGGTGGTGGCGTCGTTGGTCGGCGACGTCGAGGTTGAACAAGCCTGCGACTATCTCTACAAGCGCGGCATCATCGCGTATCCGTACACGACTGAGCTGCCGGTTGCTGTGCTCGGCGCGAAATATCAATGGGCGCGCGGGGCGGGGGTGATGTAGTTTTCCTAGGGTGCGCTTCGCGCACCGGTCAGTCCCGGGATATCTCGCGCAAAGACGGCAAGGTAGGATTTCAATCCTGGGCTTTTTTTACGCCGTTGGAGAGGGACGCCATTGAGTTCAAGTCAAAACGAAGCGATCCGCAAAGTCTCGATTCTGCTGAAAAACCCTCCGTTCATCCTTCGAGAGCCTCAGGACGAACGGAGGAGCAGTTGAAATCTTTGGAGAAATTCCGTTCATGCTGAGCCTAGTCGAAGCACTCTTAGGGTTTTTCAGCAGAATCGATTACCGAGAACGATCCTCAGTTTGTTCCAATCCAAAGGCTTGCGCCAGCAGTTCGTAGGAGCGATGGCGCGGCGCCGGATCGTACGTCCATGTGACCACAACCAGCTCGTCGAGTTCGAGACCTTTGGCGAGTTCTTTCAGTCGTGCGGCCACCTGCTCAGAAGATCCGACAATCGCCTTGCGGTGCAACTTCTCGGCAATCGCCATCTCTGCCGAAGAATACGTGCGGGCTGCGGCTTCCTTGGGCGAGGCGAGCGGCTGACGGATGCCCAATTTACGATCGATCATTGCCCGTTCGCGAGATTTGAACTGGAACAGCGCCTCTTCCTCGGTATCGGCCGCCAGTGCCCAGACGCAAATCGTCGCGATCGGTTTCGGGTTCTTTTCGCTTGGGCGATAGTTCTTGCGGTAAAGATCGAGCGCCTGCTCCACGCCGGTACCCTCACTAAAAAAATAAGCGAAGGCGTAGGGCAAGCCAAAATAGGCCGCGAGTTGAGCGCCGTAGTCTGAACTACCGAGAATCCACATCTCTGGGCTCGTCGGTCCCGTCGGCTGGGCAACGATTGTCTTGAACGGGTGGCCCTCAGGTAGGGGAGTTCCTGACACCCAGTGTTGCAGCTCCTGCACTTGCCGGGGAAATTGGTCATGGACGTTCTGCGGGTTCGGATTGAGAGCGTATGACGTCATTTGATCTGATCCAGGGGCGCGGCCAATTCCCAGGTCGATTCGGCCGGGGGCAATGGCCTCCAGGACGCGGAACTGCTCGGCAACTTTCAGTGCCGAATAGTGCGGCAGCATGACACCCGCGCTGCCGACCCGGATACGCCGCGTGGTGGCGGCGATCGCAGCCATGAGTATCTCGGGCGCTGTGCCGACGATACTGCCGGAGTTGTGGTGCTCCGAAACCCAATAGCGATGATAACCCAGCGCGTCGCAATGGCGGGCGAGTTCCAGCGTTTCACGGATCGCCACGTCCTGTGCCCTCCCCTTGGACGCGGTCGAT
Organism: uncultured Syntrophobacter sp.; assembly: GCA_964478485.1. Classification (GTDB taxonomy): domain Bacteria; phylum Desulfobacterota; class Binatia; order UBA9968; family UBA9968; genus DP-20. The sequence continues at coordinate 5,428 of CAYZJE010000504.1, forward strand.
TGATCGAGCACTGACAATTTCATGATAAACGTCAGCCCAGCCGAGCGCCGACTTTCAAGTCAACTTGTTTGGCGAATTCCGCGCCGCTGATTTTGCCGCCTTCGCCGCGGAGTCTCTTCGCGGTTAGCGTGCCGCCGTTGAGCGCGATGGTGATTTCTTCGGCGCCGATTCCGCTTACTTGACCGGCTGGCGCCGAACTGTTTCCAGAATGCAACCGGGCGTCGAAGAGGCGCACCATTTTCCCATTGAATGTCGAGTGCGCGCCGGGTTGGGGATCGCAGCCGCGGATTAGATTATAAACTTCTTGCGCCGGCTTGGACCAGTCGATCTTGGCGTGGGCGTCACTGCAAGGCGGGTCGTAGTTGGCGTTCGATTCGTCTTGGACGATGCGCGGCGGGTTGCCGGCGTTGATAAGCGTGATCGCTGCGCCGATCGCTTCGATGCCGAGGGGAAAGATTTTGTTGAAGTACAACGACCCCGTGGTGTCGTCCGGGTCGACCTTAACTTCTTTTTGCAAGAGGATCGGCCCGGTGTCGATGCCTTTGTCGACCCAAAAGAGCGAAAGTCCGGTGACCGACTCGCCTTTGATCAAGGCCCAATTGAGCGCGCTGGCGCCGCGGTATTTGGGCAAGAGCGATGGATGAAAACAGATGCTGCCCAGTTTGGGCACGCTGAATACTTGCGGCGGGACGATTTGGGTGACGAAGGCGAGCACCGCCAGGTCGGCGTTCAAGGCGACGAATTCGTCGGACACCTCCGGCGCTTTGAACGATTTATGTTGGCGCACCGGCATGCCAAGTGCGAGAGCCTGCTGTTTTACCGGATCGAATTTGCCGTTGGGCGGGTCGAGCGGGCAGTAGACCGCGACGACTTTTTCGCCCATGCCGACAAGTTTTTCCAGAGTTTGCTCGGCGAATGCCGCTTGGCCAATTAGAATGACGCGCATGCTGTCAATTCCTTTAAGTTTTGAAAGAACTAACCGATCACTTTGTAGTCGCCGCCCATGTAGCTTTTGCCCAGATTCACGTAGGTCGACGAGCCCATCTTGATCCAGTGCAACGCCTCGCCGGCGAGTTCTTTTTTGACTTTGGCCGGCGCGCCGGCGGCGAGAACT
>CAYZJE010000505.1:0-6761 GCA_964478485.1 uncultured Syntrophobacter sp.
AATTATTTTCCCGGCGTTTGCGCGATCTACGTCGACATCCGCATGCCGCCGCAAGTGCGTCCGGTGCAAATCCAATACGAGCTGGAAAAAACCTTGAACGCCACCGGTCTCGACTATCAATTGGACATCTACAAGTCGCTGCTCGGCCATGAAGGCAAAAACGTCGAACCGTTAGTCAAATCATCCGAAGAAGCTTTCCAATATTTATTCAATGAAAAAATCAAGCACGAAGCGCCCGACCGCGCCAGCATCTGGACCGACACAAATGTCTATAATGAATTAGCCATCCCCGCGATCAAGATCGGCCCGCGCGGACGGCGCATCGGCCCGCGCAATGAAGAAATAGACATCGACGTGATGGTCAATGCGGCGAAGCTCTACGCGCTGATCGCGCTGGATATTTGCACGCGGGCGAGAAGCTTGGCTTAGGGCAACCCCCATTTTCCAACTTTTCCAAATTTCACCAAACATTTACGCGATTTTGTGCGATTGACGACTCACTGGTTTAGCGATTATAGAGGAAGTAAATTAGCGAGAGGAGCGGTAACCATGGAAAATCGAGCGGCGGAGATACACGACGGACTGAAGCACCCGGTGATCGATGGCGACGGCCACTGGATGGAGCCGATTCCGATCTTCCTCGAGTACCTCAGCGAAGTGGGCGGCCCTGGATCTGTCGATCAGATGAGAGCGCTCTGGCGCGGCAGGGACGCGTGGTACCGGGCCACCTGGCCGGAACGCCAGCACAATCGCCTGCGTCGCACCATCTGGTGGGGAGTGACCAGCAATACGCTCGACAAGGCAACGGCGCTGCTGCCGGCCTTGCTGAACGAGCGCCTCCCCGAATTGGGCATCGACTTCGCGCTGATCTATCCGAGCTTCGGGCTCACTATCAACGGTATAGCCCAGGACAATCTGCACCGGGCCGCGGTCCGTGCCTACAACATGATGACGGCTGACATGTTCGCGCCGTTTGCCGCAAGGTTTGCGCCGGTAGCCATCATTCCCACCGATACGCCGGACGAAGCGATTGAAGAGCTGGAATACGCGGTCAAGCAACGGGGTTTCAAAGCGATCATGCTGCGGGGAAACCAGGAGCGGCCGATCCCAGCCGTGGCGGAAGGAATCGCTGATCGGCAGAAGGCCGCCTGGTACTGCGATACCATCGCCCTCGACAGCCCCTATGACTACGAACCGGTTTGGCAACGGTGCGTCGACCTCGGCGTGGCCGTGACCCAACACTCGGGCAGCGGCCGTTGGTCGGATCGCGCTTCCATCAGCAACTTCACCTACAACCACGTCGGCCACTTTGCCGAATCGAACCACGCCTTCGCACGGGGCGTTTTCTTGGGTGGTCTGGTGCGACGCTACCCAAGCCTCAATTTCGGGTTCATGGAAGGCGGAGTGAGCTGGGCTAGTCAGATGTGCGCCGACTTGATCGAACACTGGGAGAAGCGCCGCCGTGCCGGGCTGCAGTACCCAAGCGCAACCAGCGTCGCCGAGATGCATCAGCTTATCGACCGGTATGGCGATCAGAGACTGAAAGCCAACGCCGACGCGATCATGAACAGCCTGGACGCATTCCGCCCGGAGTGCAGTCTTGAAGAGCTCGGTCGGCCTGAGCATGTCTCGGACGATTTCGCAGCAGCCGGAATTAACTCAAAAGAGGATGTCCGGGCAGTCTTCTCCGGCAACTTCTACTTCGGCTGCGAGGCCGACGACCGGGCGACAATGTGGGCCTTCGATCCCCGTATGGGCGTCAGGCTTCGGCCGGTCTTCAGCTCCGACTTTACGCATTTCGACGTGCCCGATTTCAGGGAGGTGATTCCTGAAGCGTTTGAGATGGTGGAGAAGGGCTTCGTGACGGAGCAGGACTTCCGGGAGTTCACGTTCACCAACGCCGCGCGTCTGCACACGGGCAACAACCCGGACTTCTTCAAGGGCACCGTCGTCGAGCAAGCGGTGGCCAATGAGATTGGACTGAAGACGCCGTTGTCGGTGGCGAACGCCTAACCTTATGCAATGGTATAGACTTTTTGTATGGTTTGATCGCGCCTGTTACAGGATACGGAGCGAAGCCATCGCCAGTGTTTGACTGTCACGGCCTAATGATCATCGACGACTCCGCTTCTTCCGCCTGCGCTTTCTGCTGCGACATGAAATAAGTGACACTCTTGTGCATCAACCCGGTCAGAAACGAAATGTCCAACGGACCTGGATCGCCTTCGCCGACTTGCTGCGCGATGGCTAGCGAAAGTTTTGCCTGCTCGATGCGCTTAGTCTCGGCAAAATAAAGCGCCGTGTCTTCCATGCGCTGCTTGAACGCTTTGCCGCTCTCGCCGGCGCAGAGCGTCTTAACGGCGTCGCGCATAATCGCCGCGAGCCGCTGCTCTTTTTGCACTGGGTTGAGCACCAGCGGGCTGGTGCGCGCATCTTCGATTTGCGACAGGTATTCTTTTACCCAATCGTCGATCAATATCCAGTAGCGCAGCTCCGGCTCGTCGAGCAGCCGGCGCGACTGCTCGCGCCATGGTCCTTCGCGCTGATCGCCGATACCAAGTTTGATGTAAATCGGATGCGTCACCGGCTTTGGCTTGCCCGTACCGATGAGCGAACGGGTTTCGTGAAAGTTCTCCAAGCCACTTTGGCCGCGCGCCTTGGCCTTCTCGTAGCCGTCGTAAATCATTTGATCGGCAAACTCCCAAGGGATCGCGATCATGCTGACGCCATGCTGCTGCTTGATCTGGTCGGCCATGGCGCGCAACTCCTTGCGCTTCATATGCACGGCGCCGAAACGGAGCAATCCCTCGCGGTCGTGCAGCATCGCTTGGATCACCTGTAGACCATGATTGGGCTCGGCCTTGGCGATCCAAATTAAGCGCCCGCCGCCGCCATCGACCGCCGACATGTAAGCTTCGATTTCAAGCGTCCGCTCAAACAGCGCCACCGGCTTTTTCTCCACCGCCGTTTCAGCGGCGATCGCCACGCCCTTTTGCGCGAGTTTGAATAAGGCGCGCTTGAGCTCTTTTTTTACATCCTTGTCGGTGGCGGTTTTCTCGATTTCGCCTATTAATTCCAGCGATTCCCGCGCCGCGATCTTGCCGAGCAAATATATCGCGGCAATATCTGCGTCCGCCGACTTGCCGATGGCGTTCTTAAGCTGCGCGATGCTTTCCGCCCTGGGCGCATCAATGGTAATTCTTGCGGCAATCCCCGCCGCGGCCAGCGCCGCCAGCCCTTTTTCCAGCCGCGCGTCGTGTAAATCTTTTTTCGCCAAGCGTCGTTCCTTCCAATGCCAATTTGGCTAACTGATGTCACAGTTGCGCTAACTTTCCAACCGCTTTGAGAAGGCGCCGCCGCCTTGACTTACGAGGTCATGCCAGCTAATTGATTGAGTTGATTTTTCATTCTATGTTAACCCCGCCTCCTGAGGCGGGCACAACTAAATGGGGTTTCCAAAGGGGGCGAGCATCCCCTTGGTTAAGGACGGGGTTAAATCCCCGTCCGCGAAGTGGCTTCGATTAATAGGAGGCAGTCATGGCAATGATCGATTCTCGCATTGATAACGGCATCGCGGTGTTGGAAATCAACCGCCCGCCGGTCAATAGCTACACGACCGAACTATTGAAAGAACTGGACGCGGCGATCCTCGACGCCCGTTTCAACGACGACGTGCATGCGATCGTCATCACCGGCAAAGTCGAGAAGTTTTTCTCCGCCGGCGCCGACATCAACATGCTTTCGAGCAAGTCGTTAGGTTTCAAAAACAACTTCGCGCTGCACGGCCACGAAGTGTTGATGCGCTTGGAAAATACCCCGAAGATCGTCATCGCGGCAATCAACGGCCACGCCGTCGGCGGCGGCTTGGAAATCGCCATGGCCTGCGACATTCGCATCGCCAAGAAAGAAGGCGGCCGGGTCGGCTTGGCGGAGATCAATCTGGGCGTCATGCCCGGTATGGGCGGCACGCAACGCTTGCCGCGTTTGGTCGGCAAGGCGAAAGCCATGGAGCTTTGCTTCACGGGTAAAACCATCGCCTTCGAGGAAGCCCTCGAAATGGGCTTGGTCCACCACATCTACGAGAAAGACGGCTTCATGGATCAGGTGATGGACTACACCAAGCAGTTCGTCGTGCCGAACAAGAGCAGCCTCGCCGTCGGCAAAGTGAAACGTGCCATCAACACCGGCCTCGAACTATCGTTGCCCGACGGTTTGGCTTTCGAGCGCGAGCTACTGGCGCAAACCTTTGGCAGCGAAGACGGTCAAGAAGGCGTCAAAGCCTATCTCGAAAAACGCACGGCGCAATTCAAAGGCAAATAAACAAGACAACTCAAAGGGAAAAAGTAAAAAGGTAAAAGGCAAAAGTTTTCGGAACTGAGACGCGTTGTTTCTTGCCTTTTTACTTTTTACTTTTTACTTTTTTCACGGAGGTTTCCTAATGGCCAAGATGTTTATCGGCGGCGAGTCCGTCGATTCAGTCACGAAAAATACCAGCGAAGTGCGCAATCCCGCCACCGGCGCGACGGTTGACACCGTGCCACAGGGCAATGACAAAGACGTGCAGCAAGCGATCCAAGCCGCTGAAGAGGCTTTCAAAGTTTGGTCCGATGTCTCGCCCGAAGATCGCGGCAACGCGCTGATGAACGCCGGTGAGCTGATCAAGAAGAACACGGCGGAAATCGCCCAACTGCTAACCCAAGAACAAGGCAAGACGCTGTTCGAAGCCGGCTTGGAAATACACCATCTCGTGCACGGGTTGGAATTCTACGCAGGCCTGGCATCGAAAGTCCGCGGGTCTCATGTCCCGCTGCCGCAAAAAAACGCCTACGGCATGGTCGTGCGCCAACCGATCGGCGTATGTGGCGGCATCGTGCCATGGAATTTTCCGCTGACGTTAATGGGCACCAAGCTCGGACCCGCGCTGGCCGCCGGCAACACGATCATCATCAAGCCAGCCAGCACCACGCCGTTGGCGACGATCAAAGTCATCGAACTGATCGCGCAGGCGACCTTTGGCGAAGGCAAAGCGCAAAAGCAGTTGCCCAAGGGCACGGTCAATATCGTTACCGGTCCAGGCGGCAGCGTCGGCGAAGAACTCTTGCGCAACCCCCGCGTCCGGCGGATCGCGTTTACCGGCTCAACGCCAGTGGGCCGTCACGTCATGGAAGTCGCCGGCCGGGAAATCAAGCGCGTGACGTTGGAACTCGGCGGCAGCGATCCGATGATCGTCATGGAAGACGCGAATGTTGATTTAGCCGTGAAAATGGCCGACGTCGGCCGCTATTTTAACTGCGGCCAAATGTGTTTGGGCGTAAAGCGTTTGTTCCTGCAAGAATCCATCGCCGACAATTTCATTGGCGGTTTGGTCGAAATTCTCAAAAAGAAAACCGTCGGCAACGGCATGAGCAAAGAGACCCGCATGGGGCCGATCCACGTCGGCGCGCAGCGCCAGGAAATAGAAGAGCAGGTCGAAGACGCCAAGGCGCGCGGCGGCAAAGTTCTCATTGGCGGCGAGCGGCCCAAGGGCGCCGAGTTCGACAACGGCTTTTTCTATCTGCCGACGCTGATGACCAACGTGCCGGAGGATTCGCGTCTGACTAAAGAAGAAGTCTTCGGTCCCGCGCTTCCCGTCTACACGTTCAAGACCCTCGATGAAGCGTTGGAGAAAGCGAATTCATCCGAGTTCGGTCTCGGCTCGTCGATCTGGACACGCAACTTGCTCCACGCCAACAAAGCCATCGACAAGCTCCAAGCCGGCAACGTCTGGGTCAACTCGCTCCACTACGGCTACGACGAACTGCCCTTCGGCGGCGTGAAGTCGAGCGGCGTCGGTCGCGAGCATGGCCCCGAAGCACTCGACTATTATCTCGAACCCAAGGGCGTGGTCGTCGTCAATGTGTGAGGGCTCGTTGGAGTGCTGGAGTATTGGAGTGCTGGAGTAATGGGTTCCGGATTTACCAACACTCCAGTACTCCACCACTCCAACACTCCTTGTACAATCAAGTTGACAAGTTACTCTCCATTCAATTAGCGTAGGATTATCTCGACAGCGCAAGGGAGGGCTCGCTATGTTCGCACAATTGAGACACATGGCCATCGTCACCAGTAACGCCAATCATGAGGGCGATTTCTATCGCGATGTTTTTGGCATGAAGCGGTCGGGCTTAGCACGGGCCGGCGGCGCCGTCGTAGTCCACGACGGCTACGTGGGATTGAACCTGAATCCGCGCGCGCCCGGACGCCAGGCTGGCTTCGACCATTTCGGCTTCGAGGTCCAAGATACTGAGGTCGTCTTCGCGCGGCTCAAAGACAAATTCCCCAAGATCCAAGTGCTGCATCGGCCGAGCAACCGGCCCTTCGCCGGCATCAGCATGCACGATCCCAACGGCAACGTTTTCGATCTGTCGCAGTTGAACATGGAAAACCGCCGCGATCTCTACACCGACAAAGTCGAGGAGCGCAAACGGCGCGTCGGCCACATCGGCCTGCGCTGCGTCGATCCAGATCTCTGCGGCGAGTTTTATCGCGACGTGTTTGAGCTGACGGAACTGGAAAAACCCGCCGGCGATCCGAATCATTATCTATCCGATGGCAAGGTTACCTTAGCGGTCATGCCGTGGAAGATTTCCGATTTCTCCGGTTCGGGAATCGAACGGCCGGCCCTCGACCACATCGGCTTCAAGGTCGAAAGCCTGGCGGCGTTCAAAGCCGACGTAGAGAAACACGCCCATCTTTACGCCGTGGAAGAAAACCGTCCGGAA
>CAYZJE010000506.1:0-3543 GCA_964478485.1 uncultured Syntrophobacter sp.
GTCTTTGAGCTGCCGAAGGATTGTCTCTTCGAATGTACGCCAATGCTGCAAGGAACTGAGACCGCCCGTTGGGTGTAAACCTGACTTTCACGCTTTTGCAAGAAACGCATCAGCGTCAGCCAAAACGTCGTCAAGATCGTATCCCGTGCCAGCAGCAATCTCTTTTTCACCAAGGGCAAGCATCTTGAGGATCTCACGCTCTTGCTCGCTCCTCTCGTAAGCGTTCACGCTCAGCAAGACCGCGGCAGGCTTTCCGCGCTGAGTCACGACTACCGGACGTTTGGATCTTCGCACGCGTTTGAGGGTTGCAGATGCATCGTGTTGAAGGTCGCTTAGCGAGATGACGGTTGGACTCTTGGCCATCGTTTTCCTCCGGCAATCGTTAAAGCCCTACAGCCAAATCTCAGCCGTCACGGATGGCTCTCTTCAACTGGGTAACCCAAGCCTACCCAGCCGGGATATCCTTCGAGCATGACGCCGATGTTTCGGTATCCTTGATTTCGCAGCATGATCGCTTTGTCGGCGATCTCTTGCTGATCGCAGGCGCAGTAGAGGATGACGCGGCCGAACTTGGGAATTTCACGCAGGCGCTTTTCCATCTCCGTCGATGGTATGGAAACGGCTTTCGGCAGTCTTTTCTTGTGATACTCGTTTGCCGGACGCAGATCGATGAGGATCAAATGGTCGCCGTTATCGAGAATACGCTTGACTCCCGCCGCCGGAATCATATTGACCAACCCTTCAGCGGGGTGATCGGCTCGCGCGTTAGCGCCAAGCAGCATACTGAGTCCGATCACGGCGATTGCACGCCAGCAAAGCTGTCGAAAAGGCATATGCTTGAAAGTTGCCACGGGTAAAATCCCTAGCCGCCACCAATTGCCGAGGACGGGCGAACATATAACGTTGACCAGGATAAAGGCAAACGATCACGATCTCGGGCAGTACGCGGAGTGCGGGGAGTGGATTTTGCTATAGGCTATCTTTGTCGCGATTGAATTTGCCCTGCATCGATGGAAGATAGATCGCGATGATCAATGACTTTGTCGAATATTGGGCGGCGGCGCGGTTGTTCTTGAGCGGCGGCAATCCCTATGCGCCGGCGGAGCTATTGAAGACCCAACAGGCGATCGGTTGGAGTGAACCGGCGGCGCTGCTGATGTGGAATCCGCCCTGGACGCTATCGTTTATCTGGCCGTTGGGCTTACTGGACTACGATAGCGCACAGTTGGTTTGGTTGTTGGCGCACACGCTGATTATTTTCATTGGCGCCCTGCTGCTCTGGCGGTTATATGACGGACCCGCGCGCGAGTCTCGCCGCGCGTTGTTTGCGGTGCTGACCTTTGCGCCGGTGTATTTCGTGCTCTTGTTGGGGCAGATCGGGCCGTTCATTTTGCTCGGGTTGGTGGCTTTTTTGCTGGCGCTGGAGAAGCGGCGGTGGAGTCTCGCCGGGGCGAGCTTAACCCTGGTGGCGATAAAACCTCATCTATTCTATCTGGTCTGGCTGGCACTGCTCTTGTGGATCTTAAAAGAGCGTCGCTGGCGAGCTATTTTTGCCATGACGGCGGGCGCCGGAGTCGTGCTGATTTTCCCGCTGCTTTTGGATCGCGAGATTTATTTCCAGTATCTCCAAATGTATTCCAGTGCCGGGATCGTTCGTCCACAGCAATGGGCAACGCCAAGCTTGGGGACGGTGCTGGGAGCGGTTTTCGGCATCCGCGGTATATGGATCCGCTGGCTACCGGGGATCGCCGGCGTAATCTGGCTCTTCTGCTGTTGGCGTTCTTACTCAGACCATTGGGATTGGTCGGAACGGATGCCGTTGCTTCTGCTAGTTTCAGTGGCGACGGCGAGCTTTGTTTGGACATTCGATCTCGTCGTGCTATTGCCCGCGTTAGTCCAATGCGCGGTATGGCTGACCAACCGCCATGCCTCCGGCCCGCATAAAGCGCTGCTCTTTTCTTACCTGGCGATCAACGCAATCTTACTCGCTGGCAAAGTCTATGTGCGTAACGATCTCTGGTATTTTTGGGCGGCACCGGCATTTCTCGCGTTATATTTATTCCTGCGCTCAAACTTACAATCGCGCGCAGGCGCCACTTAGCATGAAAAATTCTGCTTGGATCTTATCGCCGGGAAAATTGGCAGGATCCTACTGATAGCGGTTTTTCATCTCGCCATGTATTAGCAAGCGCAATCAATGTTTTTGCGCGCGGAAATTTCGCAGCACTTTTTCCGCCGTGATTGGCAGTTCGTAGATGCGCGCCCCGGTGGCGTCGTAGACGGCGTTGTCGATGGCGGCGGCTACGGGTACGAGTGGCGGCTCGCCGAGCGCTTTGGCGCCGTAGGGGCCGATGGGGTCGGGGTGTTCGAGCAGCACCGCTTCGATGGGCGGGACGTCGATCAGGTTGGGAATTTTGAATGAGTCGAGATTGAGCGTCATTGGCGCGCCGGTGTCGGGGTCCATGGGGATTTCTTCCATCAGCGCGTAGCCGATGCCTTGCACGACGCCGCCGATGATCTGGCCGCGCGCCGCTTCCGGGTGGATAATCCGGCCGGAATCATGGACGGCGACGTAGCGCAGAACGCGCACGGCGCCGGTATCGGCGTCGACTTCGACTTCGGTGAAGTGGGCGGCAAATGAGTTGATGATGTGAGTCTTGCTGCCGGCGCGCAGTTTCGCTTCGCCGACGATCGTCTGCGAAGGCTGGCGCCGGATGACGTGGTTCACGGGGATTTTCACTTCCGGCATGTCGGCGATCGCGACAAATTCGCCGCGCCAGACCAACTTCATCGGTTCCACTTCGAGCAGCTTCGCGGCGGATTCGAATAGGCGCTCAATGGCGTTTTCCGCCGCCTGTTGTGCGGCAAGGCCCGACGTGAAAGTTGTCGTGCTGCCAGAGGTGCTGTGCGCGAACGGCGTAGTTTCGGTGTCGGCAAAGGTCGCATGAACTTTTTCGAAATCAACGCCGAGCGTTTCGGCAACGATCTGGCGCAGAATCGTCCATGCGCCTTGGCCGATTTCGCTGATGCTCATGAGCAGTTCCGCGCTGCCGTCGGTTTTCAATTTAACCACCGCGGAGGACTGTGATTGACCGGTTTTGTAAATGCAGGCCGCCAATCCCATGCCGCGGTATTTGCCGTCGACTAAGCGTTTTCTTGGGCCATAGGGGCGCGCCTTCCAGCCGATGCGTCTGGCGCCTTCACGGAGACATTCCATGAGCAGATTGCTCGAGAAGGGGACGCCGCCTTCGATCGGTTGTGGTGGAATCAAACTGTCAATTGACGTCACGCGCGCGCCGGGCTGACCTTCGGGGCGAACGCAATGGCGCAGGCGAAATTCCAGCGGGTCGATGCGCAACTTTTCGGCGACTTCGTCGGCGAAAGACTCCAGGGCAAAATGCGCCTGCGGCGCGCCGAGACCGCGGTAGGAACCGGCCACCGGACTGTTGGTGTAGGCGACCTTGCCGACGAAGCGCGCGTTGGCACAGCTGTAAAGATAGGTGAGGCCATGACCTAAACGGGACGCCACGCCGTAGCCTGGTG
>CAYZJE010000507.1:0-18745 GCA_964478485.1 uncultured Syntrophobacter sp.
GCGGGGGTTTTCCGCAAGCATGGGTTGGACGTCGAATTGCTTTACGTTGGCGGCGGCGGGCGCGCGGCGCAAGTGGTGCAGTCGGGCGAAGTGCCGATCGGGACTTTTACCGGCGGCGCGGTCGTCAATGCCAATCTGGCCGGCGGCGACCTGGTCATCGTCGCCAGCTCGCTGAATGTTTTTACCTTCGTCGTGATGGCCAAGCCCGAGATCCGCAGCGTGGAAGATCTGAAAGGGAAAAAGATCGGCATCTCGCGCTTTGGCTCGGCAACCGACTTTGGCTTGCGCTTCGCGGAGAGCCAATGGCCGATCAAGCGGCAAAGGGATTTTGCCGTGATCCAGATCGGCGGTGTGACCGACATCTTGGCGGCGCTTCGAACCGGCGCCGTCGATGCCGGCGTGATCAACGCCGAGCTCGCCATCCTGGCGCGCCGGGACGGGTTTCGAGATGTTGTCGATATTTCAACAATGGGTCTGAGCTTTCCGACCTCGTCGATCGTCACCACGCGTTCCTACATCAAGCGCAATGAAAACACGGTCAGAAAATTCATCCGCGCTTACGCCGACGGCGTCCACTTTGCCAAGACCCAGCGCGCCTTCAGCGTCCAGGTCATGAGTAAGTATATGCGCAATAATGATCTGGCGTTGGTCAACGATCTCTACGATCTGTACATCGTGCAGAATATCCCAAGGATACCGCGGCCAACCCCGGAGCCGATAAAAACGGTCCTCGACCAAATGGCCGAAACCGACCCGCGCGTCGCCAATCTCAAGCCGGAACAGTTTATCGACGGACGGTTCTTTGCCGAACTGGACAGGGAAGGGTTTTTTCAGAAGCTGTGGAAGTGATTCGGCGGCCTTGGCAGCATGATCCTGCAAGCGATCATGGATTCACAATCACTTCACCTGCAGGGCCTCGCAATAGCATCTCCAAACGATTCAAAACGTCTCGGCCGAGGATGCGTTCATTGCCGATGAAGTCGGCTTGCAGTCGGCACGGATGTTCTTGTCCATCCAGGTAGACCCAAACACGAAAGTGAAGGGTTGGCGCGGTGCCGCCGGCGACTCCCGCCATCCAGCCTGGCCTGCCCTGAGCAGCGGTGAGTTGGAGTCCTTGGCAGTCCGCTCAAGGAAGCGCGCTGGCGTCTGCCCCCGTGTCGGCAATGACTCGATCCAAGATCATCCCCGGCGATCCACTCACCCGACGGAACTCAAGGGTCAGCATCGGTAACGGTTCGCCGGGGTAGGAACTATCGTAGGCAAAGCTGACGCGGCGCATCCGCGTCGGCTCGTCTTCACGGCCAACGCAGGTGACGAAGGGATTGCGGCCCGTGGCCTCGGCCGCGTGGAGCACGGCCACCGGGCTGGTGCCCGACGCGATCACGGCACCGTCAGCGAAGCCGATCCACTGGGCTTGATATTGGGTCAGGAGTTGGTCGCGGACAGCCCAGTACGCCGCCTCGTTCTTGCGCCAGTCGGGATGAATTTGTCGAGCGATTTCGGGGGGCAGTGCGTCAGCCAGGCTTTTCATCGGTCACCTCAGGTGCATCGCTGGGACTGTCGTTAGTCTACTGCCAATCGGCCGGTTAGTCGAGCGAAGCCGTAGCCGAGCGAAGATGCTCTGTTTGAACTACTTCCCGCAGCACCAGAAAACGCCGTAGGTCGGGTGAGCGTAGCGTAACCCAACACCCGGCTCAACGTTTCGCATGCCAAATTCGGCGGGTCAATGCCTGTCTTCACGGAGCAGATGTAAGTGCTCCGGCTTCACCGTCGTGAAAAACAATTTGCCGCAGGGAACGAATGCACCGCATTATTGCATCGCGGTTATCGGAGGCGTCGGGTTACGCCGCGCTAACCCGACCTACAAATCTGTCCGGCGCGCCATGACTGGGACTTGTAGTAATCACTCTCTCGATTTTCGAGATAGTCATGAGATCAAAATCTGATCCCTTCTCCCCTCTGTTTCTTTGTCGAACTGGAAAGGAAGGGTTTTTTCAAAAGCTGTGGAAATGATACCTTGTGGTGGTTTCTGAGATGTTTGTGTATTCACCATGCGTTTAGTCATATTCGACGTTGACGGCACTCTGACCGATAGCGCGGTCGATACGCGCTGCTTTCTGCGCGCATTTGTCGACGTGTGCGGTTTTGCGGATGTTGACTCGGACTGGTCGCGTTATAAGAATACCACTGACGTGGGGGTATTTTTCGAAGTGTTCGAATCTTACAACGGACGAGCACCGTCGTTGGATGAAACCACGAAATTTCGTGAACACCTATGCCAATTGTTTCGCTCAGCCGCATGGGAATCCCCGTTCCCTATCATACCCGGCGCACCTAAGATGCTTGCGCTGCTCAACCGCAGTAGTGGCTATCGGGTCGCGATAGCTACGGGATGTTGGCGCGAGTCGGCGCGGATTAAAATGGCCAGCGGCGCAATGGATTACGATGCCTATCCTTCGGCGTCGGCGGATGATGCGCCGGAAAGAGCAACCATTATTCAGCTTGCGGTAGAGCGTGCCGCGATCCGATACGGCGGCTTGGATGACAGCGTATACGTCGGCGATGGCATTTGGGACGCGCACGCCTGTCGCGCTCTGAGGATTTCTTTCATCGGCGTCGGAGTTGGCAGCCGGGCGGAACAGCTACGGGAGGCGGGTGCGGTGCACGTCTTTGCCGATCTCTCGGATAGCGATGGGTTTCTGAAAGTATTACAGAGCATGGAAGCGACACCTTAACAGATGGCAAATTTAAAGGGGAAGATCTGCGTCTTTACAGGTTCACGCCACGGCGCGCGAACTGAATACGCCGAAGCAGCAAAGCTACTTGGCCGCGAGCTGGTTGAGCGCGGTTTTGGACTTGTTTACGGTGGCGGTAACGTTGGCTTGATGACCATCATTGCTGACACTGTGCTCGATCTCAACGGCCACGTCACCGGCGTGATTCCCGATTCCTTGGTCGGCAAAGAGGTTGCGCATCAAGGCTTGACTGACTTGCGCGTGGTGCAGTCGATGCATGAGCGCAAGGCGTTGATGGCTGAACTGTCCGACGGTTTCATCGCTATGCCTGGCGGTATCGGCACCATGGAAGAGTTTTTCGAAGTGCTCAGTTGGGCGCAGTTGGGACTTCATGAAAAGCCCTGCGCCTTGCTCAATGTGTGTGGCTACTACGATCCGTTGATTAAGTTTCTCGATCAAGCCGTGACCGATGATTTTATCAAACCCAAGCACCGCGCGTTGCTCATCGTCGAAAGTGAACCAGGCAAGCTACTCGATCGATTCGCAACACTGCTGCGATCGCAGCCGGCGAAGCTATTCGATTCGCGCCGGACTTAAACCTCGTGCCAGCCAAACCACGCCAGACACGGTAGCAAAAATTTTTCTTCCTGCCTCTACCTTTCCGCCCTGGATTTCTGCTATTCAAGGTAGACAAATTTTAGCAGGAGAGAGTTAGGTGCCGATGGCTACGAATGAAAAACCGAACGCGCTGTCTCATGAAGAAGGTCTCATATTGGCGGCAATCGCCGATCGGATTTTTCCCAAAACCGACACGCCGGGAGCGGTGGAAATTGGCGCGATCAATTATATCGACGTCGCATTGGCCGGCGACTACGCTGCGCTGGCGCCGCTATACCGTCAAGGGCTACGCGCCATTAATCGTTATTCACGCAGCGAGTTCAGCAAAACATTTTTGCAGCTTAGCGAAGCCGAGAAAGACGCTGTGTTGCGCGCTTTCGAGGCCGGCGCACCGGCTTTCTTCAAGCCGGCGGCGGAGTTTTTTGAGACTCTGCGTTATCACGTCTTGGAAGGCGTGTTCTGCGAGCCGCAGTATGGCGGCAATAAAGACATGACCGGCTGGCGCTTAGTGGATTTTCCCGGCCAGCAGTTCGGTTACGCCGACGCCTACATCAACAAGCGCGTCGATGTGGAACCGCTATCGGTGGATTATCGCAAGGCTGAGGAGCAGTAATCATGGCGGCGGGGATTGCGGATGTGGTGATTGTCGGCGTCGGCGGCCTGGGCGGTATTCTCGCCAAGGAACTTTCGTCCGCGGGATTGAAAGTGGTCGGCTTCGAGCGCGGCCCGGCACCGAAGCAAGAAGACTACGCGCCGCGCGACTCGATCCGTTTTCTAATTCGCTCCGAACAGCTCGATTGGGTGCGCCACGAGCCAACGACGACGCGGCGCAGGTCAGGCGATAAGACGAGTGTGCAATTCCGCACCAGCCCGCTCAACGTCTTGGGCGGGGCTCTGCTGCATTGGACCGGTCAGTCGTCGCGTTACATGCCCGGCGATTTTAAGCTCTACAGCAATGAAATCGAGAGCGGCAACGCCGAGCGCGCCAAAGCGGACTTAACCGGCTACGATGTCATCGATTGGCCGATCAGCTACGACGATCTCGAACCGTATTACGAAAAATTTGAATGGGAGTTCGGCGTGTCCGGGCAAGCGGGCGCGAATCCTTTCGCCGGACCGCGCCAGCGCGGCTTCCCGCTGCCACCGCTACGCCATAGCGCGCGCATGCAACTCTTCGCCGAAGCGTGCCAAAAGCTCGGCTATCATCCCTACGACACAGCGGCGGGCATTGCTTCCGCGCCGTACCAACCGGCGGCGCCGTTCGACACGCGCATCGCCGAGCGCCCGGCATGCGTTTATTGCGGCCACTGTAACTTTTACGGCTGCCACGTGCACGCCAAGTCGGCGTCGCTCTATATTACGATTCCCGTTGCGCTCCAAACCGGCAACTTCGAACTAAAAACCAATAGCAAAGTCTTCCGTCTCAACGTTGATGGTTCGGGCCAAGTGACCGGCGTGAGTTACTTCGATCCCGACGGCACGGCGCACGAACAACGCGCTCGCGTGGTGATCTTGAGCGCTTTCGTTTTCGAGCATGCGCGGCTCTTGCTGATCTCTAAGACCGGCAAGGGGCGCTTCGCCAAAGGGCTGGCCAATAGCAGCGGCTACGTCGGCCGCAACATCATGGCCCACGGCGATGTGCGCGCCATGGGCGCCTTCGATGATTTTATTATCAATGGATTTATCGGCCCCGGCTCGGCGGCGATGCGCGTTGATGATTTTAACGGCAACAATTTCGATCACACCGATCTGGGTTTCATCCGCGGCGGTACCATCGGCACCAGCGGCGACGGCACGCCGGTGACGCGCCTCGACGTCTTGCCGCCGGGCGTGCCGAGCTGGGGCAAGGAGTTCAAGGAGTTTTACACGCGCTACTACACACGGACGATGGATTTGAACATGCAGCCGGAAACGCTGCCGCACCCGGACAATCGCGTCGATCTCGACCCGCGCCACCGCGACCGCTGGGGCTTGCCGCTGCCGCGGGTGACCTTCGAGTTTCATCAGAACGAGCATCGCTTGCAAAAATACCTGGCCGGCGTCGGCGAAAAAATCATGAAAGCGACCGGCGCCAGCCGCGTGTGGACGGAAGAAAAGGGCCGGCCCAACCGTTGGGCCGGCGGCACGCGCATGGGCGCCGATGCGAAAAACTCCGTGGTCAACGAGCACTGCCAGACCCATGATATTGAGAATCTCTTTATCGTCGGCTCGTCGGTGTTCCCGACCATGGCCGGCTATCCGCCGACGGCGACCGTCGCCGCGCTGAGCTACCGGCTGGCGGAGTTTATTTTGCGGCAGAAGCAGTGGTTCAAGTGAAATTTGGAGTAGTGGAGTGATGGAGTACTGGAGTGTTGGGTTTGAAACCCCATTGTACCACCACTCCAATACTCCATCACGCCAATTTTCCTTCCGCTAGTTTCGCAGCATTTCCCATTTTTTACTGAGCATTCTAAAAGTGATTCCCGCCAGCGAAAAGAGGCCGATCAACCCCCAGAGGAGCGGTTCGTAGGTTTGCCAGCGATCGAAGATCGCGCCGGCGATTACCGGGCCGGCGACGCCGCCCCACATGTAAAAGAAACTCATGTAGCCGCGAATTTTCGCGAAGTGTTTGCGGCCGAAGAAGTCGCCTACCACGGCCCAGCCGACCGCGAAGGTGGCTTCGACGCAGGTGAAGAGCGCGGTAAAGAGCCAGAGAATCCCGATCGAATCGCCCAAGAGCGGCAACAACATGCCGGCCGCGGCGATGAAAAGTATCGTCGAGACCAGGCGCGGCTTGTTGACCCGGTCGGCGAACCAGCCGAAGCCAAGCGTGAAGATCAGGCCGAGGAGCGCGAAGGTGCTGAGCAAGAACGCGGCTTGAGTCTGGCTCGCGCCTTTCCAAACCATCATCGGCACGAAGTGGGTTGAGATGGCGTGATAGGCCATGTTGCGGATCCCGTTGCCGAATACCAAAGTCCAAAAGGTCAGCGATCGAAAGGCCTCGTTCAGTGTGACATCGACATCGCCGCGTAGTCTTACCGGCGTGCCATCAAGATTCGTCCTGGCGCCGTCGGTGCGTTCGCCGGGGTCGTCGCCGTCGGGCAACAGGCTCATGCTTTCCGGCGAACGGCGGATCGACAGGCACAGTGGTATGCCGATCAGCAAAATCATCACGCCGGAGAAAACCGCGCCCCAGCGCCAGCCCCAGGACAGCACGATGAAGCTCAGCACCGGGGCGATCAACACGCCGCCGAGACTGAACGCGGCGCTGTTGATGGTGATGGCGCGGGCGCGCTGGCGGATGAACCAGCTGTTCACCAAAACGATCGGCGCGTGCATGAAACCGCCAGCATGAGCGAGGGAAATCATGCCGAGATAGACCACCAAAAACATCGCGTAGCCGTTCACCTGCGATAGCAGCAAATAACCGCCGCCCATCAGCAAAACGGCGGCGAGCATGACCGGCTTGGGCCCGTGGCGGTCGATGATATGGCCCAGCAGCGGTCCCTCGATGGCGCCTTCGGCGCGCGCCAAGGAGAAAGCTAGAGAAGTCGCGGTGCGGCTCAAGTTGAGATCTTGACTGAGCGGCAAAAAGAAAATCGTAAAGCCGAAGCTGTGCAGACCGCTGCCGAGAGCGCGCAGACCGGCGGAGAGCGCCACCATGCGCCAGCCGTAAAAAAGTTCGGGGAGCTTGTTGAGCATGTAAGGAACGATCGAGGATGCGTCTTTCTAGCAGCAGTACAACAGCTCATGCGATTGAACAATCCTCGCGCATCGCGAGCCGTTTACGAGTCGTCGACTGATGCACCAAGCCTCCAGGGCCGTCATTCCCGCGCACGCGGAAATCTAGGCGATGTGCGAATGAACCTGGATTCCCGTTGTCACGGGAATGACGGATCGCTGGATATCGTCTTTATCACAGGCGATTTTCTGAGCGTTCGCGTCATCGGTTGAGTGCCGGTATACTCGCGGCATTGCCGAACGGAATAGAGTCTATGCCAACACCACTTGATATCCTCGTCACCGGCGGCACCGGTTTCATTGGCCAGCATTTGATTCCCTTGCTGATCGCGCGGGATCATCGCGTGCGCGTGCTGGCGCGCGAAGGCTCCCTCGGCCGTGTGCCGAAGGGAGCGACGCCGGTGCTCGGCGATGCGCTCAGTGCCGATTCGGTCGGCGCTGCCCTGCGTCCGGGCGATACGGTCATCCATTTAGTCGGCACGCCGCATCCGAGTCCGACCAAAGCGGATCAGTTCGATCGTGTCGATCTCATGTCGATTCGCTGTACGGTTGAGGCGGCCAAACGCGCGGCGATTTCCCATCTCGTCTATGTCAGCGTGGCGCAGCCGGCGCCGGTCATGGCTCACTATCTCTGGGTGCGTTCATTGGGTGAAGCGATGATTCGCGAAGCTGCCCTGACGGCGAGCATCGTGCGGCCATGGTATGTTCTCGGTCCTGACCATTGGTGGCCGAAATTGATTGCGCCATTTTACCAGCTGGCTGAGATGATTCCACCGATGCGAGCGACCGCGGAACGCTTGGGCCTGGTGACGATCGAGCAGTTTGTCACGGCAATGGTCCGCGAGGCTGAGAATCCGCCGGCGCGCGGCCATCGACGCATCATCGACGTCCCGGCGATCCGCCGGGCGCGCCTGCGAACCGACAATGGCCCCGACAGTTAAAAATATTCTCAAAAATCTTCCTACCGGTGTAGACGGCGAATCGTTCGCCACGCTGTTTGAAAACTCCGCCGCAAAGGTCGAGCGCATTGTCTCTCATTCACACAGCAGTCCGGCAGGCTTCTGGTATGATCAGGCTGATGACGAATGGGTGCTCGTGCTCAGCGGCAGCGCGACGCTGGAATTCGCCGGCGGCGAACTGGTTGAGTTGAAGCCAGGCGACTACTTAATCATTTCCCGCCATGTAATGCACAGAGTCGCGCGCACGAGCGAGCAAACGGTTTGGCTCGCCGTGCATGTACGATAAGCAGCCGTTCAAAGGTTCAAGGTTTCAAACGTTCAAGGTCGGAGTTCGGAAACGCGCGGTGACCGATTAACATTGAACACTTGAACAGAAGTTATTTTGGTTTTACCCAAGGCTTACTGAGCAGGCTGTAAAAGATGCCGGAGAGAAAGAACATCACCACCAAACCCCAGAGCATCGGCTCGTAGGTGTGCCAGGTGTCCCAGATGGCGCCGGCGACGACTGGGCCGGCGACGCTGCCCCAGACGTAGAACATGCTCATGTAGCCGCGGATTGTAGCGAAGTGCTTGCGGCCGAAAATGTCGCCGACCATCGCCCAGGCAACCGGATAGGTCGATTCTACGGTGGTGAACAGCAGGGTGAAGAGTAAGAGGGGTGCCATTGAGGAGCCGAAGATCGGCAACAGGATCGAACCGCCGGCGACAAATAGGATCGCGGAGATCATCCGCGGCTTGTTCATCGAGTCGGCGAGCCAGCCCAACAGAACCGTTGAGGTGAAACCAAGAAATGCAAAGGCGCTCAATAGAAACGTCGCTTGTTGCGGGCTCATGCCTTTCCAGATCATCATCGGAATAAAGTGGGTGGAGATCGCATGATAGGATGCGTTGCGGACGGCGGCGCCGAAGACCAGCGCCCAGAAGGCAAACGAGCGCATCGCTTGGCGCGGCGTGATCTCGATCTCGTCGCCGGCCTGCTGCGCGTTTGTCCGATCACGGAAAGCTTGCTGGGTCTCGCCGTCCGGCAAAAGCCCCATGCTTTCCGGTGAACGGCGGATTGTGAGACAGAGCGGGATACCGAAGACTAGGAACGCGACTCCGGCGAAGGCCGCGCCCCAGCGCCATCCCCAGCTGTGCACGATCATGCTCAAGATCGGCGCGATCAGTACGCCGCCCAGTCCATAGGCCGCGCTGTTGACGGTCATGGCGCGGGCGCGCCAGCGGATAAACCAAGTATTGATGAGGGTCATCGGGGCGTGCATGAAGCCGCCCGAATGGGTAAGCGAAATCATCACGGTGTAAACCAGAACGAAACTCCAGTAGTTTTCGACCTGAGCGAGCAGCAAATAACCGATGCCCATCAGTGTCACCGAGGAGATCATCACCGGACGCGGGCCGAAGCGGTCGAGCAGGTGGCCGACGATGGGTCCTTCGATGGCGCCTTCGGCGCGGGCGAGAGAGAAAGCGAAGGATGTCGCGGTGCGGCTGAGATTCAATTCTTGACTGAGGGGCAAAAAGAAAACCGTGAAGCCGTAGCTGTGCAAACCGGCGCCGAGCATGCGTACTGCCGCGGAGGTTGCGACCATGCGCCAGCCGTAAAAGAGTCCGGTGAGTTCTTTGAACATGAAGTTAGCTGCCGCGACAAAAGCGTGGGCGGTAGATGTCGGTCAAGGCAAATTGCAGAATGCAGAATGCAAAATGGAGAATGCAAGAATTCGGAAAATCATCAACGACTCGAGAGAGCCTAACGTCTTCGATTATTCATTCTGCAATCTGCAATTTGCATTCTGCATTGAATGAACCCGAGTCACTCCGCGTCGCCGCTTTCCGCGGCCTGGAGACGGCGTTGACGCACCGCCGCGGCGAGAATGTCGATGAGGCTCCGAGTGTCTTCCCAACCGACGCAAGCGTCCGTGATGCTCTGGCCATAGACTAGTTCTTTGCCGGGGATAAGATCCTGCCTGCCGGCTTTGAGATGGCTCTCGACCATGACGCCGAAGATGCGCGAATCGCCCAACGAGACCTGTGCCGCGACGTCATGACCGACTTTCAACTGATTGGCGGGATCCTTGCCGCTGTTGCCGTGGCTACAATCGATCATGATCCGCGCCGCGATGCCGGAGGCGGCGAGGCTCTTGGCCGCCGCATCGACGTTGGCCGCGTCATAGTTCGGGTTATTGCCACCGCGCAAGATAATGTGACAGTCTTCGTTTCCCATCGTCGACACGATCGCCGAGTGGCCGTCTTTGGTGACTGAGAGAAAATGGTGCGGCGCTTGGGCGGCGCGGATGGCGTCCATGGCGATGCGCACGTTGCCGTCGGTGCCGTTCTTGAAGCCAACCGGGCAAGATAGGCCTGAGGCGAGCTCGCGGTGGACCTGGCTTTCCGTGGTGCGCGCGCCGATGGCGCCCCAGGAGACCAGATCGGCGATGTATTGCGGCGTGATCATGTCGAGAAACTCGCAGCCCGCCGGCACGCCGGTTTCGTTGAGATCAAGCAATAATTTTCTGCCGACGCGCAGTCCTTCGTTGATCTGAAAACTGCCGTCGAGATTGGGGTCGTTGATCAGCCCTTTCCAGCCCACGGTGGTGCGCGGCTTTTCGAAATAAACGCGCATCATGATCAACAGATCGGCGCCACAACGATCCTTGGCCTCTTTGAGCCTGCCGGCATATTCTTTGGCCGCTTTGACATCGTGGATCGAGCAGGGGCCCATGATCACCAGCAAGCGATCGTCGGCGCCGTGCAAAATACGATGGATATCTCGGCGTGCTTCGTAGACCGACTGGGCCGCCTTTTCCGTGATCGGAAAATCGGCGAGCAAACTTGCCGGCGGGGTTAACTCTTTGATCTCCTTAATTCTCAGATCGTCGGTTTGGTACTTCATGGCGATTCGCTGCTTATTTGAATTTGGTCATTATAAACAAAATTAAGCCGAAATCTATCTGATGGAAACCGGCTGAGGATTAGCCGCAAAGAACGCAAAAGAGCAAACCGGAATATCTCCCGCAAAGGCGCAAAGGCGCAAAGGTGACGGGCCGAGGCCGTAACCAAAGATAATAAACTACGGCCTTAACCACGAAAGGCACGAAACACACGAAATTGTAGCCCAAAGATTTTCTTAAGTTTCGTGTCGTTCGTGTATTTCGTGGTTGATATTCCTATCATCCCGAACTTAGCGTCTTTGCGCCTTTGCGGGAGATAATCCGATTCCGAGGATCTTCGACTCCCGGATACTTTGCGTGAGCCGCGCCGGCTACTTTTCCAGTGTTTCGCGGGCGACGACGGCCAGAAGGACGGCTGACAGCACCAGGAACGGCGCGTAGGCGAAGAACGGCACACTCGGATTAAACTTGTCGACCAGGTAGCCGCCGATCAACGGCGCGCTAATGCCGCCGATTTCGGCGATGGTTCGGCGCGCGGCTTGGAGGCGCCCGCGCGCGTTTGCCGGTACCACGTCGTAGGTCGAGGTCGCCAGTGAGCCTAGAGAGAGACCATTGGATACGCCAAGGAAGGAAAGCAAAACTGCCAGCTGCACGAATGATTCGCTAAAAGGGATCAGCAGAAAGGCGATGGCGGGAATCCCCGTGCTCGGTACCGTGGCCCACTTGCGGCCGACTTTGTCGATGACGAAGCCGGCGGGGAGAATCATGATGAAGACCGACAAGCCGGAGATCGTGAACAGCATGCCGATCTCTTTGGGTGTCATGGCGAGGGTCGCGCTGGCGAAAATCGGCACGATGCTTTGCGTGGTGACTCGATGCATGAAACTGGTAAAGGTTGCGAGCACGAGCACGACGTAGGTGGCGCGCAGCTTGGGATCGATTTGCCGAAATAACTCGCGGACGCCGATGAGCCGCTGTCGGATCGCTTGGATGCCCCAGCCGCGCACGGCTTCATTCGTTTCAACCGCGCCGGCGCTGTGCCGCCGACTTTGCACCGACCAGCCGAGTAGGGTTGAGATCGCGGCGCAGGCCGCGTAGGCGACGAAGACGGCTCTGAATCCCAATTGTTCGGTGAGCAGACCGCCGATCAGCGGGCCGAAGGCGAGACCGAGGTAGTTGACGCCGTGAAAACCGCTGAGCACGCGGCCGCGCTGATCGGCGCGTACCAGATCGACGCCGGCGATCTCACGGGCGATCACCCAAATGCTGTCGGCAACGCCGATAAAGAATACCGGAATCAGAATCAACACGAACCAAGGCATGATTGCCGCGAGCAGCGCCGACACACAGGCGGTTAGCGGTCCGGCGATCAGAGCGGTGCGCGCGCCGAATCGGTCCAAGAGAAAGCCGCTGATTGGCATGCCGGCAAAACGGCCTACCGACAAGGCGGTGACCAACTGCGCCGCGGTGCCGGGAGTGATCGCGAAACTCGTCGCCAAGACCGGAATCGTCGGCACTACCATCGCCCACATGCCGGACATCGCCGTACTGGCGTAGAGCGTGATCAGGCCGCGGCTGGTGGGTGTGAGTGAAGATCTCGTCGACGCGGGCTCAATTTTTCGGCCAGGCATGGATGTCAGAGTCTTGGCGCAGTTTTTTCTGGTCGTAGACCTCGTAGTGAGTGAACGCGCTGATCGGGCGTCGCGGTTTGGCTTTGGGCCAACTGCTGGCGTGGCCGATGGGCATGACCCAGAGCAGACGCAGATGGTTGGGCACCTCGAACAATTCTCTTAGCTCCGGCTCCATTTCTTCGCGCACCGAGACCCACACCGTGCCGAGATTCATGCTCGCGGCCGCGAGCATCATCTGCTCTACCGAGTTGGCGATGCTAGCCTGGAACAGTTTCTCGCGGTCGGATGGTTGGCGCGTCGTCAGATAAACTTGCTTGGTGCGCGCGTCACCGCAGGCGAGCACGAGCACGCTGACGTCGCCGACGTAGTCTTTTTTCAAACCCTTGTAGTGCACCGGATCTTCGCGCTTGCGGTCGCGCCATTCCTGCGAATAAATTTCGCGCACGTGTTTCATTTTCCGACGGTCGCGGGTGACGACGAATTCCCACGGCTGCGTGTTGGCGCCCGAGGGCGCCCAGCGCGCGGCTTCCAAGATTGTGTTTAGTTGCTTGTCGGAAACCTTGCCGGTCTTGTAGACGCGTACGCTGCGGCGGTGTTGGATGATTTTGAGCAGGTTCTCAGTGTCCATGATTCTCATTGCTAGCGATAAAGTTAATTGAGCGAGACCTGGCTACGCCGGCCGAACCACCAGGCGATGAAAATCAGCGGCGCGAGCACCAGGGTCATAAGCAAGGTCACTGCAGATGCTTTGTTGATACTACCGCTGTACCAGTAGCTCCAGATCACCGCTGGCAAGGTGATGTTGTCATGCACGGCGAGAAAAACCGCGGCGGTAAGCTCGCGGTAAACCAGTAACGCGGTCCAAATCCATACGGAAAAAAGCGTCGGCCGGATGAGCGGGAACAGCACATGCCATGCCGTGCGCGCTGTCGATAGACCGGAAACAAAGGCGGCTTCTTCCAGCTCGCGGTGGATTTGCAAGAGCGAGCCGTTAAGCGCGCGGGTGGCGAACGCCAGGCGCGCGACGACGTAAACGATGGCGATCAGCCAAACCGAGCCGTAAAGCGGGATTGCCGTGCCGAGGACAAATAGAGAGAGCAGCAATGCGCCGATGGACAGTATCACCTCCGGCAGTGCCTGGGGGAGGAATGCGCCGAACTCCAGGGCGTAGCGCATGCGGCTGCGCGAGCGCACGATGAGCCACGACAGGCTGAACGCTAGCAGAAGGACGACCAGGGGCACGACAAGCACCAAGATGGCCGTGTTCGTGAGACCGCGCACAACGAGCTGCCAATCCATGCCGTAGAAATGAGTGAGAGAGAGCTGGCGCATCATTGCATAGGACGGCGGCACGAAGTACGGCGTCAAAGCCGCGTAGGCGATCAACAGCAGCGGCACGATCTTCGAGATCAAGGCGTAGACGGTGATGAATCCCCATGCGGCTATCGACCATTTGCCCAGAGGGATCAACGCCGGCCGGTAGCCTTTCCCGGTGACGACCTCGAAGCGATGGCCCTGGCGCAATACTTGGCCGTACCAGAGCGTTAACAGACCGGCGACCACGATCATGAAGGCGCCGACGACACCGGTGATGCCATACTCCGGCAGCCCGGCGCCCTGCGGGTGAACCTTGAGATAGATAAAAGTGCTGAGCATATAGACGCGATTGCCCAGACCTAGGATCGCCGGGATATCAAAAGTGGCCACCCCGATGGTCAAAATGTAAATCACCGCCGCGAGTATTCCAGGGCGCGCCAGCGGTAACGTCACGCGCCAGAGAATCTTGCCGTAGCCCATGCCATGGACGCGCGCTGCCTCTTCGAGGCTCGGGTTCATGGCGCGGAACATTTGCGCCGTCAGGATGAATGCCAGCGCCGACAGACTGAGCCCCTGGACGAAGCCCATGCCGATGGGCGTGGCGATGTTGATCGGCCCGTCATCGAGATTGAAAAGCTCGACGAGCCAGCGATTCAATATACCGATGCGCGGATGGGCGATCATCGTCCAACCCATCGCCGTGTAGATTCCAGGAATTAGCAACCCCAACGTCATAATCACGTAGATCAACGTCTTCCCTGGGATCGTGGTTCGCTCCGCAAGCCATGCCACGGGTAGGCCGAAGAGCATGGCGAAAAGAGTCGTCGTGAGGGTAAAAATCAGTGTGTTGGTAGCAACGCGGTAAAGTAGCGGGTCGGTAAAAACATCACGATAATTTCCCAACGTGTAGGTTGCGCTGGGTGTGCCGAAGGCGCCCTTCTGCAAACTGATCCAGAACATAACGATGACTAGGACAAAAATCACCGCCATCGGGATCAGCGCCAGCGACAAAAGCGGGGACGGCGAATTGCGACGTATCAATCCCGAAAATCTAAGCGCAGCTTCGGTCACAAACTAGGCTCCTCGTCTGAGTTCACTAAAAAATTTGCGTATTGCGGGTGTCCTATGAAGAAGAATTCACCGCAGAGGCGCAGAGTACACATGGTTCGACAAGCTCACCACGAGCGGACTTCTTCAAAGCCGCGCATCCTGAGCCTAGTCGAAGGACGCGCCTCAGCGGTGATATTTTCTGGTTTCCCTTCACCACTACTGCCAAAGCGTATTCCTACTTGCCGCCTTCGCGCAGGATCGCCTCCAGCTCTTTTTGCGTTTCGGCATAGTCCTTGGACGACGCCAGCCATTCCGGCGAGCTGGTGACGATCTTCCCTTTGGCCGCCCGCAAAATATCGAGCTCCCGTTTAGTCTGGGAGCCGGGAAACAGATGCAGGTCCATGCCGTCATGCTTCCAGAGCATCTCTTGTCCCTCTGCGGACATGAGATAGTTGATCAAGAGCGCGCCGATGTTGGGCGCGCGGGAGTTTTTCGGAATGGCCGCGTATCTCATGTGCAGCACCGTGCCTTCTTCGACGACCGTGTGACCCACCGGCGCGCCGGTGCGCTTGAGCACATTGACGTCGTTGCCGCCGCAGGTGTAGACCAGCATCAAGAACTCGCCGCTGGTGAGGCGCTCCGATTCGCCGCAACGCATCAGTCCGGCAATTTGCTTCGACAGTTTTTTGGTGTAATCGATCATCTTCTCCCGGCCCAAAAAGTCAGGCGTGGCGAACTCCCTGAGGCCGGCGGCGTAGGGTGTTGACGCGATCTTGCCCTTCCATTTGGGGTTCAGTACGTCGGCCATCCTGCGCGGGATGTCGTTGCCCTTGACCAGATTGGAGTTGTATTGAATCCCCACCACCGTGGTTGCGAAAGCGACGTGGGTGCCGGCCGGCGCGATGGCGTGAAATTTCCCCTCGGGTTTGGGCTTGTTTTCGATGAACTTGTCATAAGTGGTGTTGGTAAAAAGATTAGCCTTGAGCCCGTCGAAGACCGCTTGCGAATTGCCCAGATAAACATCGGTGCTGGCGGGCTGGCCGGCGGCGGCTTCCTGGATGATGCGTAGCATTATCCGCTGCATGTCGGGACCAGGAGTGTACTGGCCTTTGAGATTGAGTTTGTATTTCTTGTTCATCCCCGCAAGGATTTCCTGAAATCCCTCGCTGCCGCCATAGCTATTCTGCCCCCATTGCCCGCGTAGGCTGGCTTCTTTTCTTGCGCCCTCGATCAATTCGTCAAGCGTCGTGGCATCGGCAACGGGTATCAGAGCGATGGCAGCGACGAACAACGCGGCGATTTTTAGAGCGATCATAACTCCTCCTTTAAGACAATTTTGAACTGGCGTCACGCGGCGGAAACACCATGATATCCGAAGGCTGGATCCTAAGCTCGACCGTTCCGTCCGGTCTTTGCGGGACGCTCCGGTTCTTGCCGACGAGTGGCTGGCCGTTAACGGTAGCGCTAAATATGAACTGGTCGCCGAGAAAGGTGCTCGAGATAAGCTTGCCGGGAAACGCATTGGACTCTTTAGCGCCGTTGGCGAAATGAAGACACTCGGGGCGAAAGCCGAGCAGCACTTTTTCGCCAACTTTTGACGACCTCTCGATCAGCAGTTTGCCGATCGGCGATTCGGCTAAGCCCGGTTCGACAACTTTGCCATCCAGCCAATTCACCGAGCCGAAAAACTCGGCGACATCGGCGCCGTTCGGTTTGTGATAGATCTCCATCGGCGCGCCGACCTGTAACAATTCACCGGCTTGCATCATGGCGATTTTATCCGCGATCGCCATCGCCTCGACTTGATCGTGGGTGACGTAGAGCATGGTGGAGCCGAGCTGCTTAGCCAACTCACGAATCCGGCCGCGGACATCTTCACGCAGGCGCGCGTCGAGATTGCTGAGCGGTTCGTCCATTAACAGTAATCGCGAACTCACGGCAATGGCGCGCGCCAAGGCGACTCTTTGCTGCTGGCCGCCACTGAGCAAGGTCGCCGGCCGATCGGCCTGTTCTTCCAGTTGCACTAAATGCAGCGCTTCCTTGACCCGCGCGGCGACTTCTTTGCGCGGGATTTTTTGTGAGCCTTCAGCCAGGGGCAGGGCAATATTCTGCGACACGGTTAGATGCGGCCAGACGGCGTAGGATTGAAACACCATGCCGAGCTTGCGTTGCTGCGGCGGAATCCAAGTTGGTGGATGATCGGACGATACGGTTTTTCCGTCGATACGAATCTCGCCGCCATCGGGAGTTTCCAGTCCGGCAATGCAGCGCAGCAAAGTCGTCTTGCCCGAACCGCTGGCGCCGACGATAACGAACAGTTCGCCTTCGGCGACTTCCAGATCGAGCGATTTGATGGCGGCGACCACGCCGTTGCTGACGTGGAAGCGTTTGTGTAGGCGGCGGATGGAGATCATCGGCTTGGAAGCTACTGGTTTCGGGTTTCGAGTTCCGGGTTTCGAGTTAACCCAAAACCCGAGACCCGGAACTCGCAACTCTCATTTTTAATGATACTCGACGCCGGGCAGCGGATTGTTTAGCGCTTCTTCCAGTGTGGTCGCGCGGCTCCATTCATTGGCCGGCCGGCTCTTGCCGTCGGTGCCGACTTGATCCATGGCGGAATAGATCTCGATTTTGTAACCGTCCGGATCATAGAATTCCAGGCCGGGGTTGCCGCCGGGACCGCGCCGTCCCTCGTAGAAAATGGTTACGCCCTTGGATTTCAGGTAATCGCGAATCTTGAAGAGTTCCGAAACCGTGGCGACTTCGAGGGCCATGTGGTCAAACCCCACTTGGCCCTGCTTGGGCAGCTCGTTTTTCTCCTTGGCCTGAATCAGGGCAACGGTATGATGGTCCGTTGCGTTGCGGAAAAAGGCCATGCCGTACTCGTTTTTGTCGGAGAACTTGAATCCCATGACGTCGGTCCAGAACTTCGAGCTGCGCTCGATGTCGCTAACGCTCAACACCACGTGACCAATTTTCTTGATTTTGATCGGAGATTTTTCTTCTGCCATAAATTACTCCTTTTATATTCTATGGTTTGTCGCCGTCGCTGAATGTACCGGATTTCTATCACGGAAGGGTGGCTCAAGGCAAAGTGGAAATGATCGCAGAGCCGAATGAAGAGTTTAGCCGCAAAGAACGCAAAGTACACAAATAAGAAGTAGGGGCGACCGGCTGGTCGCCCGGTCGTCTCACGATGCGCGGGCGCACCCTACACGGCTTATCGGCGGGAGAATTTCTCGACTATTTTGCCGCCGTAATTTCGCACCGTGGCTAAATCTATCGAGCGCCTTTTCAGCATGTCGAGACGGATCACCTTCCACTGGAGGCTTTTCACCAGCGATTTACGTTCGTCTTCATCTTCGACATGTTTCAACAAATCTTCAAGGATGTGGATGTCTTTTAATAGCTCGGCTTCGGGCGGCCGAACGTTGGCGTTCTTGAGCAGGTGATAGGCCATGCGCAGGTCTTCTGGGATCGAGCTGCGATCCTCCAGTTCCAGCGGTTTGCCTTTGCCGGCGAGATCGTCGAACTCGCCGTTGCGCTGGGCTTCGACAATGCGCTGCTCGGCGAGCCGTTCGATGAAGCCGACGGCACCGGTGGGTTGGGACGGGCGTCTCATCTCGCTGCGCTCGATTGGTTCAAGCCGTTCAAAAAGTTCAAATCGTTCAAGCCCCCTCCTTCATCCTCCCCCGCGTCGAGACTGTGTCGCAATTCACTCGGAGCCCTTCGACACGCTCAGGGCGAACGGATAAGTAGTTGAATTCGCGATCGAGCAATACCGTTCGTGGTGAGGTTCTCGAACCATGAACGGTATTGCGACACAGTCT
>CAYZJE010000508.1:0-17359 GCA_964478485.1 uncultured Syntrophobacter sp.
ATGATTTTCTCGACCGATCAACGCGAGCAGCGCCAGCAATTCGAAAAAATTCTCGAAGCCATTATCGCGGACGAAGGTCAAAAGTGTCTCGGCTGGCGCAAGGTGCCGACCGACAATATGTATCTCGGCGAGACCGCCAAAGCTTCAGAGCCGTTTGTGCGCCAGGTGTTCATCGGCCGCGCCGAATCGATCACCGACGATCTCGCTTTCGAACGAAAGCTTTTCGTGATCCGACGGCGCGCCGAGAATGCCATCCGCTACGCTGGACTGCCGGGCGGCGAATTTTTCTATGTGCCGAGCCTGTCGTGCCGTACGCTGATCTACAAAGGGATGTTGACGGCGCGCCAGGTGGCGACGTTTTATCCCGATCTGTCCGATCCGTTGATCGAGTCGGCGATCGCGGTCGTGCATTCGCGCTTTAGCACCAATACTTTTCCGAGCTGGGGCCGGGCCCATCCCTATCGTTACTTAATTCACAACGGCGAGATCAACACGCTGCGTGGCAACGAGAACTGGATGCACGCGCGTCAGGGCATGCTCGCTTCGAATCTGTTCGGCGGTGATTTAACGAAGGTGTTTCCGATCATCCAGGAAGACGGCAGCGACTCGGCGAAGTTCGACAACTGCCTCGAGTTTCTCGCGCTAAGCGGTCGCTCGTTGCCTCATGCCGTGATGATGATGATTCCCGAGCCATGGGAGAATCACGAGAGCATGGATCAAAAGAAGCGTGCTTTCTACGAGTACCATAGCAGCTTGATGGAACCCTGGGACGGTCCGGCTTCGATCGCTTTCACCGATGGCAAGGTCGTCGGCGCGGTGCTCGACCGTAACGGTCTCAGGCCGTCGCGCTACTACGTGACCAAGGACGATCTGGTGATCATGGCGTCGGAAGTGGGCGTGCTCGAAGTGCCGGCCGAGCGTGTGCTTGAAAAGCGCCGGCTGCAGCCGGGGCGGATGTTTTTGGTCGACACCACAGAAGGACGCATCATCAGCGACGAAGAGATCAAACAAGAGATGGCCTTGGCCGCGCCCTATGGCCAATGGCTTAAAGACAATCTGGTGCACTTCGACGATCTGCCCGGGGTTGAGGAGAAAGCGCCGGAAGCCAACCATTTGGCGACGCTGCAACGTTTGCAGGCTTTCGGTTACAACTTCGAAGATCTGCGCATCAATATCGGCCCGATGGCGCAGAACAGTATCCAACCCGTCGGTTCCATGGGCACGGACACTCCGCTGGCAGTGCTCTCCGACAAGCCGCAGCTTTTGTACAATTATTTCAAAGAGCTGTTCGCCCAGGTGACCAATCCGCCGATCGATCCGATCCGTGAAGAATTGATCACCTCGACGACGCTGACCATCGGCAGCGAAGGCAATCTGGTCGAACCGAGTCCGCAGAGTTGCCGGCAACTAAGCTTGCACGATCCAATCCTGCGCAATTCCGACATGGTGAAGCTCAGGCAAATCGATCAGCCGGGAATCAAGTCGACGACGTTGCCAATGTTGTTCAAGCCAAGCGACGGCAAAGCCGGCTTGGAGCGCGCGTTGAGCGATCTGTGCAAGGGGGCCGACCAAGCGATCGCTGATGGCGTAACGATCTTGATTCTTTCCGACAAGGGCGTCGACCGCAGCCACGCGCCGATTCCCGCGCTGTTGGCCTGTTCCGGCTTGCACCATCATTTGATTCGCTCCGGCACGCGCACGCGCGTGGGCTTGGTGTTGGAGTCCGGCGAGCCGCGCGAAGTGCATCATTTCTGCCTGCTGCTCGGTTACGGCGCGCAAGCGATCAATCCCTATTTGGCTTACGAGTGTCTTAACGACATGATTCAGGAAGGGCTGCTCAAGGACATCACTTATCTCGACGCTGTGAAGGGCTACGACAAAGCCGTTTACAAGGGCGTGGTCAAAGTGATGGCGAAGATGGGCATTTCAACGATCAAGTCTTATTGCGGCGCGCAGATTTTCGAAGCGGTCGGTTTGGGGCAAGAGTTGGTCGACAAGTATTTTACTTGGACGCCTTCCCGCGTCGGCGGTATTGGCTTGGCGGAGGTTGCCCGCGAAGCCGAGCAACAGCACGCGCGCGCGTTCCCGGCTTATCCACTCAACGGCCACACGCTGGAGGTTTACGGCCAGTATCAGTACCGCAAGGACGGCGAGCTGCACCTGTTCAACCCGCGGACGATTCACCTTTTGCAGAAGGCTTGCCGCAATAACGATTACCGGACGTTCAAGGAATATACTCAGCTGATCGACGATCAATCGGAGCGGATGGCAACCTTGCGCGGCTTGATGGCGTTCAAGTACGCGGCCGACTCGGTTCCCATCGACGAAGTGGAATCTGTGGATGCGATTGTGAAACGTTTTAAGACCGGTGCGATGTCCTACGGGTCAATTAGCAAAGAAGCTCACGAAACGCTCGCCATCGCGATGAATCGAATCGGTGGTAAGAGCAATACCGGCGAGGGCGGCGAAGATCCGGCCCGCTATGTGCTCGAAGCCAACGGCGACTCGAAAAACAGCGCGATCAAGCAAGTTGCTTCGGGCCGTTTCGGCGTGACCAGCTATTACCTAACCCAAGCACGGGAGCTGCAGATCAAGATGGCGCAAGGCGCCAAGCCGGGTGAAGGCGGCGAGTTGCCCGGCCGAAAAGTCTATCCGTGGATCGCCAAGGTGCGCCACTCGACGCCGGGAGTCGGCTTGATCTCGCCGCCGCCGCACCATGATATTTATTCGATCGAAGATTTGGCGCAGTTGATACACGATCTCAAGAACGCCAACCATCACGCGCGCATCAGCGTAAAACTGGTTTCCGAGATCGGCGTCGGGACTATTGCCGCAGGCGTCGCCAAAGGCCACGCGGATGTCGTCTTGATCAGCGGCCACGACGGCGGCACCGGCGCGTCGCCGCAAACCAGCATCAAGCACGCCGGTTTGCCCTGGGAATTGGGTTTGGCCGAAACCCATCAGACTTTGGTGTTGAATAATTTGCGCAGCCGCATCGCGGTCGAGACCGACGGCCAATTGAAGACCGGCCGCGATGTCGTCATCGCCGCGTTGCTCGGTGCTGAAGAGTTCGGTTTCGCGACGACCGCACTGGTCACGCTCGGCTGCATCATGATGCGAGTATGTCATCTCGACACCTGTCCGGTGGGCGTGGCGACGCAAAATCCCGAGCTGCGTGCGAAATTCGCCGGCGATCCGGCCCACGTCGTCAACTTCATGCGTTTCATCGCTCAGGAAATGCGCGAGCATATGGCCAAGCTCGGTTTTCGCACGATCAACGAAATGGTCGGGCGAGCGGACCGGCTCGAAGTACACCGCGCGGTCGATCACTGGAAAGCCATGGGGCTGGATTACGCGGCGATACTTTATCAACCAGACGTCGGTCCCGAAGTGGGACGCTACTGTCAAATTCCGCAGAATCATGGATTAGAAAACGCCCTCGACAATCAAGTATTGCTTGACTTAGCCGCGCCGGCGTTGGAGCGCAAGGAAAAAGTCAAGGCGAAGCTGGATATCCGCAACACCAACCGCGTCGTCGGCACGATCCTCGGCAGCGAGGTGACGCGGCGCTATGGGCCGCAAGGTTTGCCGGAGGACACGATCCATTTTCACTTTCAGGGTTCCGCGGGGCAGAGCTTTGGTGCCTTCGTGCCGCCAGGCATGACGCTTGAATTGGAGGGCGATGCCAACGATTACTTCGGCAAGGGCTTGTCCGGCGGCAAAGTCATTTTGTATCCACCCGAAGGATCGACTTTCACACCGGAGGAAAACATCATCGTCGGCAATGTTGCGTTCTACGGCGCGACCAACGGCGAGGCCTATATTCGCGGCATGGCCGGTGAGCGCTTCGGCGTGCGCAATAGCGGCGTGCGCGCGGTGGTCGAAGGCGTCGGCGATCATGCCTGCGAGTATATGACTGGCGGGCGGGTGATCGTCATCGGCAAGACCGGACGTAATTTCGCCGCTGGCATGTCCGGCGGCATCGCCTACGTGCTCGACGAAGACGGCACGTTTAAAAACCGCTGTAACTTTGAAACCATCGCCCTGGAACGGTTGGATGACCGTGATTTGCAAGAAATAGAAGAGCTGCTCAAACGCCACGCGATCTACACGCGCAGCGCGCGGGCATGGCAGCTTCTCGCTTTGTGGCAAGAAACCGCGCCCAAGTTCGTCAAGGTTATGCCGAGGGATTACCGGCGGGTTCTCGAAGCCCTGCAAGAAGCCGAAACCAAAGGCTTGGTCGGCGACGACGCGTTGATGGCGGCTTTCGAGGCCAATAAGAATGACGCGTCGCGGGTTAGCGGGAACTAATCCGCAAGGGATGAGAAGCAGACAAAACTCAAAACTCGAAAGAGGTCCCGAGGACCGAATCAAATCCCAATGACCAAGAGAGAAAGCACGAAATCCGAAGCACCAAACCCGAAACAAATTCAAATGACCAAAAATCATAATGTTCCAAACAATGCCGATTCGGATTCGAGGTTTTGGATTTTTCGGATTTAGAATTTATTTTGGCCCCGGTTTGTTTCGAATTTCGATATTCGAATTTCGGATTTGCCCGTATCGAGTTTGTTTCGGTCCGCGGGGCCGCTTTCGTGCTTCGGATTTCGGATTTTTTTCGCAGGCAAGTTGGTGCGGTAATTTTTTTAAAATCGCTCTGGTTAACACTTCTGCTGAGAGGAAGAGAAGATTGAGAGATGGGTAAACCAACCGGATTCATGGAGTTCGAACGCGAACTGCCCGACGACCGTTCGCCGTTGGAGCGTGTGAAAGATTGGAACGAGTTCCACGAGCACTTTGCCGAAGCGAAATTGCAGCAGCAGGGCGCGCGCTGCATGGATTGCGGCATTCCGTTTTGCCATACCGGCCAGCTGATCAGCGGCATGGCGTCGGGTTGTCCGGTCAATAATTTAATCCCGGAGTGGAACGATCTGGTCTATCGCGGCCTGTGGCAGGAGGCGCTGCATCGCCTGCACAAGACTAATAATTTTCCCGAATTCACCGGCCGGGTCTGTCCGGCCCCTTGCGAAGGTTCCTGCGTGCTCGGGCTCAACGAATTGCCGGTGACGATCAAGAATATCGAGGCGGCGATCATCGATAATGGTTTTGCGCAGGGTTGGGTCAACGCCGAGCCGCCGGAAAGGCGCACCGGTAAGAAGGTCGCGGTGATCGGCTCCGGCCCATCGGGCCTCGCCTGCGCGGCGCAACTCAACCGCGCCGGCCATTTGGTGACGGTATACGAGCGCGCCGACCGCATTGGCGGTCTGCTGATGTACGGCATTCCGAACATGAAGTTGGATAAGCAGATCTTGCAGCGGCGCATCGATTTGCTGGCGGCGGAAGGCGTCAAGTTCGTCACCAACGCGCACATCGGCGTCGACCTGCCGGCTACACAATTGATCAACAACTTCGATGCCGTCGTCATCTGCACCGGCGCGACTAAGGCGCGTGATCTGCCGATTGCGGGACGGGAGCTTAAAGGCATTTATCTGGCGATGGATTTTCTCCTCGCCAACACGAAAAGTCTGCTCGACTCTGAGCACCGAGACGGCAACTATATTTCGGCCAAGGACAAGCACGTGATCGTGGTCGGCGGTGGCGATACTGGAACGGACTGTGTCGGCACCTCGATGCGCCACGGTTGCAAGAGCTTGACGCAGTTAGAAATATTGCCGCGCCCGCCGGATACCCGCCAGGCCGATAACCCATGGCCGGAGTGGCCTAAAGTTTACAAGCTCGATTACGGCCAGGAAGAAGTTGCCGCCCGTTTCGGCGCAGATCCGCGAGTCTATCTCACCACCGGCGAGAAGTTCGTCGGTGATGAAAACGGCAACGTGAAAGAAATGCATATCTACGACGTCGAGTGGGCCAAGAACGAACAGGGCGCCTTCATTCCTAAGCGCGTAGCTGGTTCCGACAAAATTCTCAAAGCCGATCTCGTACTGTTGGCGATGGGTTTCCTCGGCCCGGAGGATTCGGTGTTGACGCAGCTCGGTATCGCGCGCGATCCGCGCTCCAATGCCAAGGCCGAACACGGCCAGTTTACCACTAACGTTCCTGGAGTGTTCGCCGCGGGGGACTGCCGGCGCGGTCAAAGTCTGGTGGTTTGGGCGATCAACGAAGGCCGCGGCGCGGCCCGCGAATGCGATCGATATCTAATGGGTGGAACGAATTTGCCGTGACCGATTCGACCGCGAGTGTTTCGGTGGAGTCACCGCTCTCTCGACCGATCGAAATTTCTCCAATCGACAGTTTTCCACCAATGCTTGCAAGCAATTCCCTCGCAAGCATTTCTGCGCTATTTTTTCCCTCGTTTGTCGACCGGACTAACAATAGCTCGCGTCGCTTCTGACCTGCGAGTTTGTCAGCCGTGTCAGCGTCGAGGTGGCGCCCGGTCGCAAAATAGCTCACGAGCGTAATCGAGCGCACTTTGCAGGCCCTTCCATCGTTCTCATCCGTGGCATCCTCATTGCTAAAGTTAAGCAACAATGATGTCGAGCTCAAGCGCGAAGCTCGCTAATTGAAATTATCGCCTGATAAAGCCGAACTCTTCGAGAGGAGAGGGCGGAAAGCCACGGGTCAGATCACGTTAGCCACGCCGAGCGAAGTCTGACTGCCGAGCTGCCAAAAGCGATACAACGGGATGAACAAATTTGGCAGTTTGGAGTTGGACCATGAAGCATAATACCGCCGAAGACAGAGACTACTTCGCAGCTCGATATGGCGCTTTGATGGATGAAGAATCGGCGTCGCGAGCGAACCAATTTACTCACGCGCTCGTCTTACGGACGATCGGTCACGACCTAGAATCGCATCGCGTCGTGACCTGCGATCTAATCGTGGAAAACGATATCTACACGGTCAAGGGTACGGCTCTACCCGCGACAAGAGCCCGACAAGGTCTAGGTCAGTTGGTGCGCAAATTATTTGTCAAAGCCAGGGCAACTCCAAGCCCCGATTTCATCACCAATAGGATCGAGTTGCGCTACTCGATGGCGGACATTCGAGCCTTGGATGCCCAGGTGCGTGATCGGCGCGGCGCCGCACCCGAGGCCGCCGATCCGTTCAGCATGTCGCAGCTCTTGCGGGTGATCGGTGCTTTTATGGATAAACGCGCCGACGAGGAATTGCTCGGCGTGTCGATCGACGATCGCTGGGTGACCATTACCCATGTGAGCCGCGACAACCGGTTGCTCAAAACCACTCACGACATCGAGTACTTCTACGATATCTGGGTGAAAATGTACCTACAGCGGAGCAACCGCCTGTGTGAACCGCCGCCGAGCGGACCGACGGTTTGTATCGCCGGCGGGCGCTTCGTCCGCGGCGAGAGCCATTTGCGCTAGTACGGAGCGTAAAGTTCGACGCATCGGCGCCAATGACCCCGGAGCCCGGCCCAGGCCAGGCGGATAAGCTCTTACTTGATCCACAGATTGTTCAGATCGCCGATGTTCGGCAGCAGGCCGAGAGCGATGCCGGATTGCAAGATTTTGTTCTGCGACTGAAAAAAATTATCGCCCCACTTGTCGGCAAAATTTTCTTTGTTGACCTTGATCCCGGCGACCACTTCTTCGGGGTTGCTGAGATTGAAAAACTCTTTGGCCTTTGACCTGAAGAACTCTTCGTCCTGCCCCGATTTGATCAGCTTGACGGCGTCGACATAAGCGCCCCGTATCGCTTTGACCAACGCCGGCTGTTTCTCGACGGTTTCCTTGAGCATGCCGACGGTGGATTTGAGCGGCGGCGTGCCGAAAATTTCTTCCAGCGCGATATCGAAATCGACCAGCACGCGATAGCGGCCGGACATCACCATGCGGGTGACGTGAGGTTCGAACATGTTGATCGCTTCCACGTCGCCCCGTTCGAGCAGCGCGAGCAGCGCGCCAGTGTCGGCCGGAATCATCTGAAAATCCTTTTCGAGATCGAGCTTATGCTCTTTGGCCATCACCGCGGAGAAAAAAAACGCGCCGGTAACCCGCGCGAAGTTGCCGATCTTCTTGCCCTTGAGTTCGGCGAAGGTTTTATAGGGCGATTCTTTTTTGACTACCCAAGAATTGCCTGACCAAATCTGCGGCGTGATCAAACGAATGTCCGTGCCGCTCTTTACCAGATTTACCGCGGTACTTGGCTGCATGGCGCTCGCCTGGGCGCGGCCCAGTTTGATCGCGTTTGCCGCCTCGGTGAAGTCCATCATCATGTTGGTGATCTTGATGCCGTATTTAACGTCGAGGCCCTTATTTTCGATGAGCGCCGCGATGTAGCCGGATTGGCCGGATGCGGCGGTGGCGACGTTAACCGGTTGGAGCGCCTGTCCCGCCATGGCGCGCGGCGTCGCCTCGATCGGCAGCATCCAGGTTGCGGCAAAAATCAACAATAATGTATTTCTCATGATTCGGTCTCCTCCTTGAGAGTGACTTTGGTTTCTAGTTCAGCGGCGAAGCCGTAAATTTCCGGTCCCCATTGGCGCGGCGTCGGCAGCGGATTGGCGACGTAGGCGTCCAAGCTGGCCGGCCGGCGCGTGAGTGTGACGACAAAGTCGCTCATGTAAGCGGCTTCGGCCAGATTGTGGGTGACGAACAATACCGTGCGTTGTAGTTGCTCGCATAGTCGGCGGGTGGTTTGGCGCAGCTGGCGAGCGGTTAATTCATCGACGCTGGCGAAGGGCTCGTCCATCAAAACCAAATCGGATTCGATCGCCAATGCGCGTGCCAGCCCGGCGCGCTGACGTTGGCCGCCGGAGAGGTAGAGTGGAAACTGGTTGATGTATTCGGCGAGACCGACCAATTCCAAATAAGTTTTAACCCGCTCTTCCCGCTCTGCCACGGCAACCGCCGCGCCTTTGAGCGCCAAGCGAAGGTTGTCGCCGATGGTTTTCCAAGGCAATAGGCGCGGGCTCTGAAAGACATAGCCGATCAGCGGTCGTTCTTGAATCTGGCCGCCGTTGACAAACTTCAATTCGCCGCGGTCGAGCCGTTCCAAGCCGACGATGGAATTGAGCAGTGTTGACTTGCCGCAGCCCGACGGTCCGATGAGCACAGTGACCGATCCCGCGCGTGCATGAAACGACAAGCGGTCGATGACTTTGAATGGCTGGCCGTCTTCGCGGCGAAACCACTTCTCGACATTTTCGACGACGAGCTCAGCCATCAGCGTCTCCAGACGTCAATCTTGGGCCGCCAAGCGGTAAGACGGCGCTCGGCGAGATTGATCATGCCGTATTCGATAACGATCATGGCGACGACGAAAGTGAGCGTCCAGGCGATCACGCCTTCCATGTTGAACACTTGGTACGACTTCATGACTTGATAACCAACGCCGTTGCTGGTGCCGAACATTTCGACCACCACAACGACTTTCCAGGCGAGGCCCAAACCGTAACGGGTGGCGGCGAAAATGTTCGGCACCAGCTGGGGCAAAATAACCTGGGTAATCTTCATCCATTTGGAAAAATGAAAAACATGGCTCATGTCCATGAGTTCTTTGTCCAACGATTTTACGCCGGCCCAAATATTGATCACCAGCATGGGAAAGATCGTCACCGTGACGGCGAAATAGGGCGACCATTCGTTGATGCCGAAAAGCATCACCGCGATGAGCGCCCACATCAAGCCGGGGATCGTCAGGCCGAGCACGACCAGCGGTTGAAAAAAACGCTCACCCATCACCACCGTGCCCATATAGATGCCGACAGCGACGCTGAAAAACATGGCGACCAGCGAGCCGACGAACACGCGGCGCAGACTTTGATACATGTGGAAGAAGAAAGTGCCGTCGGAAACCAGCCGGATCGCTTCGCTTACCGTATTCATCGGGCTCGGCAGTAGGCGCGGGTAGATCAGGTAGAGCAGCCACCAGAGCGCAATCACGCTGGTGACCGCCAGCAGCGGCGGCAACGCTCGACCGGTTAAATCGCGGCCGAGCGAATTGCCGAAAGCGGGAACCGTTTCCGCGCCGGCGACGCCGGTGGATTGTCCGGTCAGGGCGGCTTGGTTATTCGAATCGAATGGCATCGCAACATTAGTGCTATGGAACGAGGAGCGATGTCAATCGTTGGCGTTGACGTGGCAGAGTTCCTTGGAAGAGGTTCGCTCAAAATGGTCGAAAATCGAGGATGGAGGATCGAAGATGGCGAACGCATTTGGGCCCCGGCCAATAGAAGAGGCGAAGGAAGAATTGCTCGGCAGAGCGAAGGATCACCGCAACCCGTTTCTCTACACGATCTTCGCAGAAGTGGCGCCGGTGATTGACCGGCTCGGCTCCGTCGATCGCGAAGAATGGGCTAGGGCACTCGGTTCATTGGCTGAAGGAAAAATTGGCCTGGTAACCACGCTTGATTAGTCTCAACGAAGATTTTGCTGTTGGTGGCGCAGTCTTTCCAGGTCCTGTTGCAGTTGGTTGCGTTGAAGCTGCTCTTGCAGCGACCTGATTTGTTGCTGGCGCTGCAAGTCGTTGATCTGTTGTTGCTGGCGCAGCGGATCGGTTTCGCGCTCAATGCGATTAATCTGTTGATCGGTCTGCAAGCGCTGTAACTGTTGGTCATTTCTTAGCTGATCGAGCTGTTGCTGGGTTTGCCCTGCTTGTGGCTTTTGGCCGGCGGGAGGATCGGCTGGCTGCCGCCTGATTTGATCCAGCTGCTGTTGGGCTTGGCCCGCTTGCTGATCGCGTTTCAAGTTTTCGAGCTGTTCTTGCTGTTTGACTGCTTTGATCTTCTCTTCCTGGCGCGCCTTGGTTTGTTCGCGCACAAGTTCTTCGAGCTGATCGGCAGCGGCGCGCAGCGATGGCGCTGTCAGTGATAACGTCAGGATGATGGTCACAGGCACAACTAATCGTCGAAACTTCATGACGACCTGCCTTTCGGTTAACGGGCTGATGGCAGCATAGAGAAATCCACCAACTTCTCGGCGTCGAAATCCTCTGGCACCGGTCGCTCTTCGCGCAGGAGATTCAAATAGCCACGGACCTTTTTGATGTCGATGGCGCCGTCGGGCGAGAAAATCGCCGTCATGGTGTCGTAAGAGCGCGCCGCTTCGCTTGGGCTGATTTTGTAATGGTTGGCGATCATCTTGATCGCTTCAGCGCGGTTGCTGCGTTGCCAAGCCACCGCCTCCAGGACAGCGGCAAGGGTGCGGCGAATGCGCTCGCGGTTGTTGCGGATCTCGGCTTGGGACGTGAACAGTCCAACATAAGGGATATCCGCCAGGTCGCCCAAGAACAAAAACTTCTTGTAGCCGAGTGAAACTGCTTTCTCGTCGAACGGCGGACTCAATACTGCGCCTGCCACCTGATTGGTCGTCAGAGTCGCGAAGCTGTTCGATGTGCCGCCGGTGGTGACCAGGCTGACCTGTTTCTCTTCGATGGCGAGTTTTCGCAGGCCGGCGCGGGCGAAATAGTAAGGCGAAGAGCGGATGTCGGAGATCGCAATTTTTTTGCCGACCAGGTCTTGGTTCTTGTTGATTTCTTTCGCCGTGACCAAGACCCAAGGCGAGTCGCGGTAAAGCGACAGCACGACTACCAGTGGTAGGCCGGCGACCGCCGCGTTGATCGCCGACTGCGGCGAAGTGAAAAAGTGGATGTTGCCGTTTAGGATCGCTTGCGGCCCGAGGGCGCTGCGCATCTGAATATATTCCACGTCTAGGCCGGCTTTGACGTAGAACCCTTTGTCCTTGGCGATGTCGAAGGGCAGGGTGGATACGGCTGAGGATGGGTAGCCGATGCGGACCTTTTGCGGCGGTTCGGCGGCGCTACTCGCTTGAGGCGGAACGAGATTGACGATGAGAAGCGTCAGGAGGAAAAGCGCACAGAGCATTATTTACATCCCGGTCATGCCGTAATAAGTCGCGCAGTTGTCCCAGAGAATTTTGCGCTTATCGTCTGCGCTGAACGGTAAATCGAGAAATCGTTCCACCGCTCTTGGATACTTGGTGTCGACATGGGGAAAGTCGGTGGAGAAGACCAAGCGTTCGTTGCCGAGATAATCGATGGCGTATTTCGCCGGCTCCTCGTCGCATTCGACGGAGGCGTAGCATTGCCGCTTGAAGTAATCGCTCGGCGGTTGATCCAGCGCCGGCGCCCATTGATCGCCGTACTGCTCCCAGTGCTCGTCGAGGCGCCACATGAGAAACGGCAGCCAAGCGCAGTTGCCTTCGAGAAACGCCACCCGTAGCCTTGGGTGACGCTTGAGGATGCCGCCGCCGCAAAAGGCGCCGACGGCGAGCATCTGCTCGACCGGATGAGCATAGGTGTGGCGCAGCATGAAATCGTAGCCAAAGTTGTCACCGGCTTGGCGCGCCTGGGAATTATTCGCTTCGTGAAAGCCCAAAGGCACGCCGAGTTCTTCCAAGGCCGACCACAGCGGTTCGTAATACGGCTCATGCCAGTTGTGGCCGTTGACGATGTTGGCGCGCAGAAAGATCGCGCGAAAGCCCAGTTGCTCGACGCAGCGGCGCGCTTCGCCGATGGCATCGTCGATCTTAAACGGCGAGATCATGCCGGCGCCGAGCATTTTATTGGCATCGGCTTGGCAAAATTCGTAGAGCCAGTCGTTATAGGCCCGTGCCAGCGCCGCGGCGAAGTCCGCTTCCAACTCGGGAATCGCGAGCAGATTCAAGCCTCGGCTCGGGTAGAGGACCGCGACGTCGATGCCTTCCTCGGCCATGGCGTCGAGCTGCACCTCGGGCGACCAACCGCGATCGTTGTGCGGCTTAAATAATTTTTGATTCTTGTGAAAAATATGGCCGGGCGGTGGCAGCGTTCCCGGCGTGGGGTCCACGGGTCTACCCCAGGCTCGGCCATCCGGCGCGACGAGTCGCAGGTCGCGCACGTGATCGGTGCTGCCGACGGGGGCGCGGTGCTTGAACTTGTTGTCGGTATAGCGCTGCCAGAGGTCGGCGGGCTCCAAGATGTGCATGTCGCTATCGAAAATTTTGAAACCGTTCTTCGCCATAAAAACTCCGGGGTCGTTCAAGCCGTTCAAGCCGTTCAAGCCGTTCAAAACGTTCAAATCGTTCAAGCCGTTGGAAATCCTCAAACTGCGGTCATTGAAAACCTCCGAAATACGGTTTGAACGACTTGAACGGCTTGAACATTTTGAACGCGTTCATTCCGATTTCGGATGTGTAGAAATATACTTGGCCGCTTGCCGCGGGTCCACGCCATCGGCGCGGAGTTCCACCTGCGCTGCTTCCTCCTGGAGTTGGAACGTGACGGTGTACGCTGATTTGTCACCCCAACCGCGGTTGATCCCTTCGATCAATTTCTGCTCGACAATATTGGCCAGTGGCAAAGCGACGTTGTGTTCGCGGCCCAACGCCGTGGCCAGGCCAACGTCTTTGCGCAGCAACTTGAGCGGAAAAGTGTCGGTGGCATAGTCGTTACGAAAAACGTTTTGCGGCACTTGCGCGTGCAGCACGTGCATCCGTCCGACCATGCCGCGGCGCACACATTCCCAGAGCGACTTGACATCGACACCGGCTTTCGCTCCCAGCGACAGTCCTTCAGCGATAGCCTGGGAGACCGTGCTGTTGATCATCTGATGGACGAGCTTGCAGATACTGCCCGAACCGAGCGGCCCGGCGTGGATCACCTGATCGCCGAAGGCGCCCAACACCGGCTTGGCGCGCTCGAATATTTCCGCTGCGCCGCCGACCATGACTTCATGAATGCCACGCGCCGCGCCGGGCTGTCCCGACGCCACCGGCGCGTCGAGCAGGTGGGCGCCCTTGGCGGCAAACAGCGGTTCGAGGTTTCGCATCAGCGATGGCGGACTGGTTGAGATATCGATGTAGATCGCACCGGGTTTGATTCCTTGCAAAACTTCTTTGGCTACTTTCTCGACGTCATGAGGCATCGGCAGGGCGGTGATAATTACATCAGAGCCATCGGCGATCTCCGCTGCCGAATTCACAACCAGTGCGCCGAGCTCGCGGAATGGACGGGTTGCCGCTTCGCGCAGATCGAAAACGATCATGGGAAAACCGGCGCGTTGAATGTGCCCAGCGACCGGCCCACCCATATTGCCCAGACCGATGAATCCGACGGTTTGCATGTTTCGCCTCGTTGGTTCTGGTTCTGCTTATCGCAGAAGTGGGATTGGGGTGTCAATGCAGCAATGATGCGGTTTCGAGTTACCCGTTTCGGGTTTCGAGTCGTCGGAAGGGTCAGCATTAATTCAGCTTTTAGCGTTCTTCAGTTTTTGTTAAGAGTAAACCT
The DNA here is from genome assembly GCA_964478485.1 of uncultured Syntrophobacter sp. Classification (GTDB taxonomy): domain Bacteria; phylum Desulfobacterota; class Binatia; order UBA9968; family UBA9968; genus DP-20. The sequence goes on from CAYZJE010000508.1 coordinate 14,209, forward strand.
GTCGCGAAAGGAGAAACCTTATGGGCCACATGATGAATGGCAAGTGGGTGGATGACGACCGGATCACGGCGGACGTGCGCGGGGCGTTCGTGCGCGCCGACTCGCAGTTCCGCAGTTGGGTGACTGCCGATGGCCATGCCGGCTCGTCGGGCAGCGGCGGCTTCGAGGCCGAGCCGGGCCGTTATCATCTTTTCGTTTCATACAACTGCCCATGGGCGCACCGAACAATTATTTTTCGCAAGCTAAAACAGCTCGAAGGCGTGGTTTCGATGTCACTGGCGGATAAGCCTAAAACCGCGGGTTGGGCTTACTCGGAAGCGATCGACGATTTTCAGGCCGAGAGCGACGGCGTGTTTCGCTTGCATCAGGTCTACGCGGCGGCGGATGCAAACTACACCGGCAAAGTGACCGTGCCGACCCTCTGGGACCGCGAACGGCGGACGATCGTGAATAATGAGTCGTCGGAAATAATCCGCATGTTCAACAGCGGCTTTCGCACTCATACTTCTGTCAGCTACGACTTTTATCCCGAAGTGTTGCGCGGCGAAATCGATAAGATCAACGAACTCGTCTACAGCCATTTCAACAACGGTGTCTACCGCGCCGGCTTCGCGCGCAGCCAGGAAGCCTACGACGAGGCCGTGAAGAAAGTGTTTGTCTGCCTAGATCAAATGGAAAAGTGGCTGAGCGCGCGGCGTTACTTGGCCGGCGATAGGATCACCGAGGTTGATTGGCGCGCCTTTCCGACGTTGCTCCGTTTCGATCCAGTCTATCATGGCCACTTCAAGTGCAACCTGCGCCGCGTGCAAGATTATCCAAATTTGGCGAATTACTTGCGCGAACTGTATCAGTGGCCGGGGATCAAAGAGACGTTCGATTTACAAAAGACCAAAGCGGGCTACTACAGCCAGCAAAATGTGAATCCGACCGGCATCGTGCCGCTTGGACCGGACATGAGCCATCTCGAACTGCCCCATGACCGCGGGCGGCTGCGAACTGCGGGTTAAGATATTAGCCGCAAAGAACGCAAAGGGCGCAAAGTTAGATTTCTCGCTGCGCTCGAAATGGCGACATGACAAATCGCAACGACTAGAAGGATTGCAAGTGCAGAGCGGTGAATTTACCTGTGTTATTTTGCGAACTTTGCGTTCTTTGCGGCCAATCCCGTTCGATTCTTCCGTCGCCGCGAGTTAAACACGATTCACGCTTTGCGGGCCGACTTTTTCGATGGTGACGCGGATGATGACGCGTTTCTCGTCGGTCATTTGTTTCTTGTAGTCTTCCCAGTTTTTGTGCTCGCCGCGCACTGTCTTGTACCAGTAGATCAGTCCATCCATCGCTTGCGGTAGGTCGATGACCTCAGCCGTGCCGTGGATCTGCACGAATTTCGAGCCACTGTATTGCTCGCCGAAGACCAGCATGGAGACGCCCGGATCACGGCGCAGGTGTTTGACTTTGTAGGTCGTGCCGCGCGAGGTGAGGATGACTCGCCCTTCGGCGTCGATGCCCGGCGTCACCAAGGTCATTTGCGGCAAGCCGTCTTTTTGGCGGACGGCGATGCAGGCGCGATGATTGTCTTGCAAGAACTTTTTTGCGGTTACTAAATCCACAACATCTCCTCACTCGGGTAAGCCATGGCCGTTGGTGCCATCGAGCCGGCCGTCGATCCACAGCTTGGCCAGTTCCAGGGCGTAGTTGTCAGCCAGTTCTTGAGTATCGAAAGTTGCTTGGCGCCGGCCAAAGATGGGTATCCGTTTTTCAATTTGATTGTCGCGAAACACGATGGTAGCCCGAGCAATCCACTCGCCTTGGCGGATCTCTTCGGAGTCAAAATCGATACGGTGGTCGTTGTAAGAATCTGTGCGCATTGGATTAGAAAGTAACTTCAGTATCACGGCAGCGGAATTATATTGCTGTGCGTCAATTGCCAATGGGTGCGATGGTCCGAACTTCATCCTTCGGCCCTTATTTATTTTTTCAGATGCTAGTTTTGCCGCCGTTCAGTTTGATTCCCAACGCTGCCAGCGCTTCGACTACGGGAATTTCTGCGCCGAGGGCTTTGCCGACTTCGGCGGCGAGCGGCAAGTCTTTGTCGTAGAGATTGGTGCCGGGATTGAACGTCATTTCGCTACCGGAAAGTTGGAAGCGGGTTTCCCAGCGTTCGAGAATATTCGCCGATTTGGTTTTTTGCATGAGATCGAGGGCGGCCTTGTAGCCGATGCCGCCGGCTTTGGCGATTTGCAGCGCTTCGTAGACCACCAGGGCTTCCGATGCGGTGACCATGTTTTTGAACAGCTTGGTGACGTTGCCGCAGCCGAGCGGACCCATGTACACGGCGTCTTTCGCCATGTTCATCAAGTGCGGCTTGGCGCGGTCGAAGAAAGCCTTTTGTCCGCCGACGAGAAAAGTCAGGCCGCCTTGGCGCACCACGCTCGGCACCGCGGTCATACAAGCGTCGATGACGTTGACCCGTTTGTCAGCCGCGGCTTGGGCGATTTTTTTCGTCGTGGTCGGGCGAATCGTGCTGTGCAGCAAGACCAATGAGCCCGGGGCGGCGCCCTCGACGACGCCGTTTTCTCCCAGCGTGCAGTCGATCACTTCTTGATCGGTGCGCACGACCACGTCGATGATCGTGCACGCTTGAGCCACTTCTTTCGCGGAGTTGAGTGTCTGCGCGCCCTCCGCGCGCGCCGCTTCCTGGGCCTTGGGCGCGATATCGAAGCTGACCGCCGGCACGTTCGCCAGTCTCAAACGAGAGAGCAGGGCGCTGCCCATGGCGCCGGTGCCGACAAAACCGATTTTTTCCATACGTCATTCCTCCCTAGATTTTGGGTCTTTCGGATCTTCACCGCAGAGACGCGGAGCACGCAGAGAAAATATATTCGAAACCCCTCTGTGATCTCTGTGCCTCCGCGGTGAATCATCCGAATTGTTTCATGCGCTGGTCAATCTCGCCATGACTTCACTCTTGAAAAGCTCTACGGTGCGGAGCGATTCGGCCAGCGTCAGATCGCCGAAGGCGAATTGGCCGACCAAATAATTTGCCGCCGATTCATCCAGCTGGGCTTGGAGAAATCGCCGCACGGTGTCCGGATTGCCGGCGACGGCTTGGCCGATCTCCATCATCTTGTCGAACTCGGCCGGCCGAGGA
>CAYZJE010000509.1:0-4081 GCA_964478485.1 uncultured Syntrophobacter sp.
CCTTCTCCCGCAAGAGACTGTGTCGCAATTCACTCGGAGCCCTTCGACACGCTCAGGGCGAACGGATAAGTAGTTGAATTCGCGATCGAGCAATACCGTTCGTGGTGAGGTTCTCGAACCATGAACGGTATTGCGACACAGTCTCCAAGGGGAGAAGGGACCGGAATACAGCTGGAGATTTGGCTCGAAGCGACTGGTAAATTCGACGATACAGGCACGCGAGACTCTTATGACGGAAAAACCGCTCGAACAGATGGGGCTCGGCGATTTGCGCCGGATCATGCGGCAGAAGGCGCCGGCAGAGGCGTGGGAGCATTTCAACGGCGCGGCCGAGACCAAGGCTACTTTTCGCCGCAATCCGCGCGCGTTTCAGCAGTATTTGTTTCGCCAGAAAATTTTTCACGACGTCAGCGAGCCGGATATTTCCATCGAGCTATTTGGCCACACGCTGCCGATCCCGGCGATGACGGCGCCGGTGGGAAGTTTTAGCTTGATCGGCAAGGATACCGAGCGCGAAGTGGCCGAGGGAACCGAGCGTGTCGGCGCGATGATGTTTACCAGCCAGGCGGCGAAGTTCGATCCCCGAGGCTGGCGCGGCGCGGCTAAGTCGCCGCTGGTGTTCATGGCTTACATGAACCGCGGCAGGGAAGAAGTCGAAGCCTACGCCAAGACGGCGGAGGATTTGGGTTTTGCCGCGGTGGGGATCACCATGGACACGGTCAAGCCGGTCAAGATCGGCGACCAAGTGCCGCTCTCGACCAAAGACGGCAAACCGCGCAAAGGCCACAAGTCGACGCCGAAAGATATCGAATGGATGAAACAGCAGGTGAAGCTGCCGGTGGTGGTCAAAGGCATCATGGGCGCCGATGACGCGCGGGTGGCGGTAAACTCCGGCGCCGATGCCGTGATCGTGTCCAATCACGGCGGGCGCATTCTCGACTTCAACCGTTCGGCTTTGGAAGCGCTGCCGGAAGTCGTCGACGCGATCGGCAACAAAGTGCCGGTGTTGCTCGATAGCGGCATCCGCAGCGGCGGCGACATCGTCAAGGCAATGGCTTTAGGCGCTAAGGCGATTCTCACCGGCCGGCCGGTGGCTTGGGGTGTCGGCGCATTCGGCGCACCTGGGGTGGAGCGAGTATTCAATATTTTCGCCGAGGAGATGCAGCGCGTGTTGGTCATGACCGGCGTGGCGCGGGCGCGCGACGTGAGCAAAGCGATCTTGTTTCGTGACACGGCGGACGGAGTGCGGGCCTTATGATTTATGTCATCTGGGGAATTGTCTTCGTCGTCGGCATTTGGATTATCTCGATTTACAACACGCTCACCTCGTTGCGCTTGCGGGTCGACAACGCCTGGCGCCAAATCGATGTCCAGCTCAAGCGGCGCTACGACTTGATTCCTAACCTGATCGAGACCGTCAAAGGTTACATGCAGTTCGAACAGGATACCTTGCAGAAGGTAATCGAGGCGCGCAGCCAGGCGATGGGATCGAAGGGTGTCAAAGACGCGGCCAATGCCCAGACCGCGTTGACCCAGTCGCTCGGGCAGGTGTTCGCCTTGATGGAAAATTATCCCGACCTGAAATCCAACCAAAACGTCTTGAATCTGCAAGAAGAGCTGACCGGCACCGAAAGCCGGATCGCCTTCGCGCGGCAGTACTACAACGATCTGGTGACCCAGTTCAATACCAAACAGCAGGTCTTTCCCGCCAACCTGATCGCTGGTTTTTTTCAATTCCGACCGAGTGAAATGTTTGCCGTGCCGGAAACCGAGAAAGCGGTGCCGAAGGTCGATCTTACGCTGCGCTCTTAAGCAACTGAATTCGCGAGCGGCGTTTGAACGCCGCTCGCGACCAAAGGGGATGCTCGCCCCCTTTGGAAACCCCATTTAGTTGTCCCCACCTCAAGAGGCGGGGTTAAATTGAAATCGAGGTTTTTCCCTCTGGAGATTGCTTCGCCCCAAGATTTTGTCGCGCGCCAAATCCGCAATAGTTGGATCAGCGCGCTGATCATTTTCTTTTTCATCCTCTTTTTCATTCTTGTCGGGCTGTCGGTTGATTATACGTATCTGAATTCATTCTCGTCCGGCGCAGCGCCGATTCCGATAGCGACCTTGTCGGCTCTAGGTTTTTCGACGATCATGACGCTCACAGGCTTCTATTACGGCGCCGATTGGGTGCTCGCGTCGGTGGGCGCCGAGCCGTTGGACGGCAAGATTCCCGAGCACCGCGAGCTGCACAACGTGGTCACTGAGATGGCGCTGGCCTCAGGCTGTCCGATGCCAAAAGTATTCGTCACCTACGATCCCGCGCCCAATGCGTTCGCCACCGGGCAAGACGAGAAATCGTCGGCCATCTGCGTCACCACCGGGCTGCTCGCCGTGCTTGACCGCGACGAAACCCAAGGCGTGGTAGCGCACGAGATGGCGCATATCCGCAATCACGACACTCTGGTGATGGTGCTGGTGAGCGTGCTGTTAGGCGGCATCGCGCTGCTGGCCGACTGGGCGCAGCGCTCGGCGTTCAGCTCGCGCCATACCCGCCGTGCCGGCGGTGGCAACGCGCTGATCGCGATCCCCGCGTTGCTGCTGGTCGCGCTGTCGCCGTTGATCTCGCGGCTGATGGCGATGGCGGTGTCGCGCCAGCGTGAGTATCTTGCCGATGCCACGGCGGTGGAGTTCACGCGCAATCCGCTCGGCTTGGCGCAGGCGTTGGAGAAGATTCGTGACGCCGGCATGCCGTTCCACAAAGCGACGCGCGGCACGGCGCATCTGTTCATTGTCAATCCACTGCGCCGCCGTGTCGACGAGCGCGACGGCAAGCTTGCCGATCTGTTAGCGACCCACCCGCCGATCGAGCGAAGAATCCAATTACTCTATCAAATGGCCGGCGTACCTTATCGGGCCGGCCAAGTGCTCAATGGTTAAACGTTCAAAGTTTGACCAAACCGGAGTGAAACGACGTGATCCGTTGTCCGCACTGTAAAAGAGAAATGAATGAGGTCACGGTGCGGGCCAATCCTGGCCAGCTGATCGTTCTTGATCAGTGTGGGCAATGCGGCGGCATCTGGTGCGACAAGTGGGAGCTGTTTCCCGTCGACTCGGATGAGGCGGAGAGAATAGACCCGCTGAACCAAGCGTTGCTGAAAGACCCGACGGCGCTCACGGACAAACCGTTATATTGTCCGCGCTGCACGGCGGCGCTGGACATTTTCGCGGAACCGATTTTGCCCAAGGAGATTCAACTGCAGCGCTGCAACCGCTGCGACGGGATCTGGCTCAACCGCGGCCAGTTTCGCCGCTACAAAGAATTTCAAAAACAGACGCGCGCGCACAAGCTCGGCGCGGCCGCGGTTGTTGCCAAATTGCCAGCTGTCTATCAGAACCCAAAATCTTGGATCGTCACGGGCACGAAAGGCATCTTCGCCTATCCGCGCGGCGAGCAGGAGCCCGACGACCTGGTCGAGAAAAGCATCAGCGCCGCCGGCAAGGTCATTCTACAAAGTTTGCTGCGGCTGGTGCTTGGGGTGTAATTATCCAGATCGGAATCCGTCATTCCCGCGCAGGCGGGAATCCAGACTTTGAATTCTTGATCAGGCGAACGCGAACCTGGATTCCCGTTTTCACGGGAATGACGGATGAAGAAATCAACCGCTGATCGTCGTTAATCAAATCTTGAGATTGCTCGCCGATAACCTTTTACACAGTAGCGATAAAATCGATTTCCACCAACGCGCCGCGCGGCAAATCGGCCACGGCGACGGTGGAGCGGGCGGGTTTCGCTTGACCTAGGTACTCGGCGTAGATTTCGTTCATCGCTGCGAAATCAACGATGTTTTTCAAAAACACTGTAGCTTTGATCACGCGGTCGAGCGATGAGCCGGCCGCTTCTAAGACCGCTTTGAGATTTTCCAACACTTGACGGGTTTGTTCTGCGATGGCGCCGGCGACCAGGTTGCCGGTTTTGGGATCGATGGGAATTTGTCCGGCGGTATAAATGAATTCGCCGACTTTGATCGCTTGCTCGTAAGGACCGATCGCTTTGGGCGCTTTGTCGGTGGCGACGGTTTGTTTGTTCATGATC
>CAYZJE010000510.1:0-16449 GCA_964478485.1 uncultured Syntrophobacter sp.
AACCTGCGCACGCGTGGGCTTACCGATGTAACCTTTTTTCCGGTCCATGCCCTCAAGGCCCATAATAGTGGCGTCACCGCCGTGACAGGCGACGCAGCCAAAACCTTTCGCTGCATGGATGTCCGCTTTGTAGAGCTCTGCGGGCTTGGTGAGATTTTCGACGCCCATCGCCAGATGGCAATTCGCGCAGCTATCGGATTGCTCCTGGGCTGCTATCGCCAGGGGTGACGCCAGGAACATTACAGCAAGCAAACAGAGTAGTGCGTTCAAACAAAGCCAAATTAACCGCACACAACCTCGAGGTTTTGAAGAAAGACACTCTCTAAAGACAGGCGAACTCACAGGCAAATGCTATTTTTCCGGCAATGTCTGAGAATAGGCCAAGACATCTAGCACTTGATTAATCGACCAGCCCATAGCCAACGCTCCTACCATGGTAGGCTCGCTCCCTGGCTGTCCTACCCGAATTTTGTGCAAGAATTCTTGGGGATTGTCTTTTGCTATGGTGCCAACGTACTCGGGGCTCTTCTCAGTTCCGAAGTTCAATTTCTTCCCGTCCGCTCCATGGCACGCACCGCATAGGACGTAGAGCGCCTTGCCCCGGCCGGCATCGCCACCGATGGGCTGTCTGGTCTTATAGTCCACAAATTTTCCCATATCCAGCAAACCGTTCTTGAGAAAGTTTACCAGGTCGGCAATATCGGCCGGGCGCAGCACCGACGAAAAGTTGTGCCTGTCGTTGGGCGACCCGCGTAGGCTTGCGGCCAATTGCTCAGTGCTCTTCTTCTGCGCAGCGTCCCATACCCCCGGGAATCCCGTGAAGTGAGAGCCTGAACCGTAGGCCCCGTCTTTGCCCTTGTAGTCCCAACCGTGACACTCCTTGCAACGCCAAGTGACAGAGCCATTGCGTTTGTTAGTGGTTTGGAGCGACCAAAGAGACTGGTCGCTCTTCGGCTCGCTAGCGCCAGGAACCACTCTCCACCACATATCGTATAACAAGCCACCGCGGGCAACGCTTTCCACGTTACCCGGCGGCGATGCAGCCGGAACAACCGACGCCCTCTCCGTCGGTGCGCAGCTCAAAGCAAGCCAGGAACTCAAGATGATCAATTGGCCCAGCAGAATTACCTTTTTCATATTTTCCCCTTTCTTCTCTTCGCTCTGCATTTTCACTTTCTCTTAAGATCAACATCGACGGTTAGCATCTCTCGGTCGCGAACTAAATCAAACGGCTCCACCCTGGCACCAAATTCAGGATGCCACATTTCAAGACGATATTTTCCAAGGGGGACATTATCGAGCTGATAATCGCCCCGATTGTCCGTAACGCCAAAAAAGGGATGTTGCTTCACAACAATGAAGGCCTCCATATGGGGATGGACATGGCAGAGGATCTTGACCACCCCAGGCTTTTCAAAAGTTACACTGCGAGACCGACCTGGAGAATAAAGACCAAGATCGAATTTTTTCGCCTCTGACGTGGAAAAAACATCATGAAATGTCTTGTCGTTATTGAGGAAATCTATCTTACTGCCAACAGGAACCGCCAAGACTCGGGGAATGAATTGTACGTCACGCTGGTCCATTACAACTTTTTTAGCTTTGAGTTTTAAGAGTTGGGCTTTGACTCTCTCATCTGGCAACCCGTCCACGGACACCACAACATCCGAAGTCGGTCTTCCGCCTATTGTAATCGTCCCTTTGATAATTCCAGTCAATCCTCCCTCTGCACCGGATAAGCGCCCCGGGAGGATTAGCCAGAGGGGAGTGAGAACCCATATTAAATACCATTTCATTTTTTCACACATCGCGACAATCAGAAGGTAAAGTCCATTTTGCAGTTATATGGACGGCCGTTTCACGCTCATTACCGCTTCCCGCCTACCGCCTGGATAAAGGCCACTATGTCCGCCAGATCCCGCCCCGTTAAGAGCGGCCATACCAGAGACTTCTCAACCGTCTTCTGTTCCATCGTACCGGCGTGGTTCCACATCGCCGAGACCACGTTGACCGGTTGTTCCAAACCGCGAATCTTTCCGAAATCAGGACCGATTGCGCCGCCTTTGCCACGGACCGAGTGGCAATTCAAACATCCTTTAGTATTGATCACCTGTTCGCCTTTACCCGAATCGCCGGGGCCGGCAAAATAGTCCAGGGAGTACAAGTAGCCGACGATATCGGCTAACTCGTTCGCGTGCAGCGGCGGAATAGTTACGGCGCGACGCTGCATCTCGCGCCTCATAATAGGGCCTTTATTCCACATCGCCGCGGCGAATTCGAAAAGACTGGAGTAAACTCGTTTGCCCGAAAGCGCGGGCGCCACCGGCCCGCCAGCGCCCCTGATTCCGTGGCAATCCACACAGCCGCGAGCAGCAAACAGCCGTTCGCCGTCCTCGACGCGTCCAGGAAGCACTTGCATCGGTTGATCGCCGCGACCGCTGGAAACGAATTTGACATAAGCAATCAAGTCTCTGAGTTCACTGCCACTAAACTGCGGCCGCTTGATGCCGCGTGCCTGCATCGCCTCGGCCATCGACGGGCCATGGTTCCACATGGTCGCAGCGAAAAATATCGGCCCGAACTGAACGACGGAATCAAGGCTGGGTCCAAACACCCCACCCACCCCCTCGATTTGATGACAAACCACGCATTGCTTATCGGCAAAGATTTTCTTGCCGGCTTTTGCGTCCCCGCCCGGATCAAAATAATTAATCGTGGCGAGAAACGCAATCAAATCGCCGGTCTCTCGTGCACTCAATTGCGGCGTTGGCTTATTGAGTTTGCCCATTTGAGCGGCCATTTCGGGCAGATGATTCCACATCGCGCTGGCCAGATCGTAAAAAGTGCGCGGCTTCGCAATGCGTCCCAGGTCGGCAGCAATCTTGCCGCCAACCCCATTCACCGAATGGCACTGCGAACAACCCTTGGAGCCGAATACCCGAGAGCCGGCCAGCGGATCCTGACTAAAAACTTTGGCCGCGGAAAATAACCCGACGATGATAGCCATGCTCAACAGCACCGCTCTTGTCTGAAATCGCTTCATGGCACTTTCCCCTTTCCTCGGCGAGACTAGCGCCACCGCAAACATCGCCGCCCGGATTATTTTCCAACACGCAAGGAAATAAGATAAGCGATCAAGTCCGCCATCTCCCCGCCTCGGAAGACCGGCCACTCCAGGGATTCCTTGAGCATCTTCTCTTCCATCGTGCTGGCGTGATTCCACATCTCGGTGACCACTTCCAATTGAGTTTTGAGTTTATCGCTCTTGGCGAAATCCGCGCCCTGCGCCACGCCTTTCTCCGGCGATAAATGGCATTTACTGCAACGTTTTTCCTGAAACACTGTGCGCCCCCGCTCGGCGACGCCGGGTGGGTCGATAAATTGAAGAAAGTAGAGATAACCGATGATATCCGACATTTCTTCGGTGCTGAGCAACGATGGTGGAATACCGCGGCGCGCCATGTCGGCCCACATTTTCGGTCCGTGATTCCACATGGCGCCGGAGATGGTCATGAGACTTCCTTTGATCAGCCTGGCGCGCAGGTTTGCCCGCGTGGGATCGCCTTGCGGCGTGACCGAGTGACATTCGACGCAGCGCTTGGCGACAAAAAGCTTTTCGCCATTGCGCGGACTGCCCGGCTGCGCATAAACACGCTCGACGCTCCGACCGAAGCTGCGAATGTAGGCGAACAGATCCGCAATATTATTCTTGTCAAAAGTTGGGCGCGCTATCCCCATCGCTTCCATGACCCCAGCCATGGTCTTGCCGCGATTCCAAAGGCCGACACTCAGATAGATCGGCGACGCGTATTTACTATAGCCGTCGAGCCCAGGGCCCTGCTTGCCGCCTTTGCCGCCCAGCGAGTGGCAGGTTTGACACTGTTTCTCACGAAACAGCCGTTCACCACTCAGAGCATCGCCCGGCGCATCGAGAGAACCGATGTAGTAGAGAAAAGAAAGCAGGCTCGCCATTTCCGGCGCTTTAAACACCGGGCGTGCCGCGCGCCGTTCTTCAATCACATGCGCCATGCCCGGCGAGTGATTCCACATCACCCCGGCAATATCGAGCAGCGAACGTTTCAGGATGCCCTGGCCGAGATCGGGACCGCCGGCGCCGCCGACACCGTTTATCGCATGGCAGCGCAGACAGCCCTTATCGGCAAAAAGTTGACTGCCCTCAAGCGGATTGCCCGGCAAAATCGCCGAGACCGCTTCGGCAGCCTCGACCAGCGCGCGAGGCTCGCGCGCGAATACGAACGACAGAGTCAAGGCGATGAAGAGCAGGCTAATCTTCACGCTTCCTCCCATGCAAGGCGACGCCCCAAAAGACGTAAAAAATCACGCCCATGAAGACGAGAAAAATCGGTATCGCTACAATCGATATTCCCACCGACGCTTGAATGACATCGTCCAGGCGCCACGAAGCGACGATCAGATGGACAATCCAGGCGATGATTCCGCCCACTAAAAGGAAAGCGCCTCCCACCCAGATCCATTGCAACCTTCTGACTAACCGATCCGAAACCGGCGGCTGATATTCCATAATATCCTCGTGTGTACCCTAAGGTTTTTCCGCGACCTCGCCGGGAAGATAGGTGAGAATTCTTTCCTCGACCTCGCGCACGCTGTTTTCGCGCCCTTCGCGAATTTCCCAGATCGAAATGATCGGAAAAAACTTGGTGAACAATAGATAAAACAGCGCGAACAGGCCTAAGCTGCCGGCGGTCTCGCCCCATTCAACCCACGTCGGCGCGTAAACTCCTTCGGGGAATGGCAGCCGCGGATAAGATAACGTCGGCACAACGATGACAAAGCGCTCCAGCCACATGCCAATGATGATGGCCAGCGACGCGAACAGAACTTTGCCCACGGTGTGCTGCCTTAAACTCGTCAAGCACAAAAGCGGAATCACGAAGTTGCACAGCACCATCGACCAGAAATAGGGCCAGAAGGGTCCGCTGAACTTGGCCCAGAAAACTTTCATCTCCTCCGGTTCCGCGCCGTAATAGCCGGTGAGATATTCCGCGAAGGTGAAATAAAACCACAGCAGCGCCATGATCAGCAAAAGCTGGCCCAAATAGCGAAAGTGGATCGGCTTGAGATAATAGTGCAGCCCGTAGGCCTTGCGGAAAATGATCATGGTCACGATCAGGCCGGCAATGCCGGAGAAAATCGCGCCGACCACGAAGTAGGGGCCAAAAATAGTGGAATGCCACGCCGGTTGCAGCGTCATCGAGAAAACAAACGACACCACCGAGTGAACCGACACGGCGATGGGAATCACCAATACCGCCATGATGGCGATGGCGCGGTTAAGAACCCGTTGCTGATGCTCTGTGCCAGTCCACCCCAAAGCCAGAACGCTGTAAAAAAGCTTCCGTTTCGACAGACGATCGCGCAAGATAGCAATGTCCGGGATCATCGGCAGGTAAAGATACGTCAGACTCGCCATCAAATACGCGCTGATGCTGGTGGCGTCCCAGAGCAGCGGCGACTGATAACGGCCGTGGCGCAAAACATTCATCATGCGATCGGGGCGGCCCAAGTCGACCAGGATCTGGCCGGCGCCGATGCAGATCACCATGCAAGTAATCACCTCGGCCATGCGCGTGATCGGTCGGCGCCACTCGGCTTTCGACAAGCGCAGAATGGCGGAAATCAGCGTGCCGGCATGACTGATACCGATAAAGAAGACGAAATTGGTGACATAAAAACCCCAACTGACCGGTTGGTTTAGGCCGGTAACGCCCAACCCCTGAGTAAATTGCACCGCGTAAGCGATCGCACCCCACAAAATCAAAACGCTCAAGCAAGCCACGGCCCAGTAGAAGCCGCGGCCGGTTCGCTCGATCGGCGCTAGTAGAATATCCTCATGATCGTCACGCTCATGAGCCACTGCCTTCACCCTCCGTCAGGTAAATCACCTTGGGCTTGGTGCCCAACTCTTCTTGCAGTTTGAATGCCCGCGGGCTGCGCGCCTGCTGCGCCACTTCGCTGGCAGGATCGGCGAGATCGCCGAAGACGATCGCTTTCGCTGGACAAGCTTCAGCGCAGGCGGGCACGTACTCTGCTGGATCGAAGTCGCGTTTTTCCGCCAGAGCCCGCTCGCGCGCGTTCTGCAGGCGGTGGTGACAAAATGTACACTTTTCGACAACGCCTTTGTCGCGCAGAGATACATCCGGGTTCTGTCCCGGCGCCTCTTTTTGGTAGCTATGCCAGTTGAAATATTTGGCGTTGTAAGGACAGGCGGCCATGCAGAAGCGGCAACCGATGCAGCGGTTGTAAATCTGCGCGACAATCCCTTCGGGGTTTCGATAGGTAGCATAAACTGGACATACCTTGGTGCAGGGCGGATCGTCGCATTGCAGACAGGGCCGCGGAATGAAGCGCACCTTATCGCCGTGCTGTTCTTCATCGGAATCGGTCAGCACTTGCATCCAACTGATCACCCGGCCGCGCTTCGCCTCGTTGGCGCCGACGGCGGGCACGTTGTTCTCGGCCTTACACGCCATCACACAGGCTTGGCAGCCGGTACAGCGGTCCAAATCGATAACCATTCCCCACAATGCCACGGTTTATCCCTCCTCCGATGCAAATTGCAGAATGTAAATTGCAAAATGCAAATTAATCAGAGAATCCGAGAGCCAAAATTTGAATTTTGACTTATGCAATCTGCATTTTCCATTTTGCAATATTGCTTTCATCATGCCCTCCTCACTTTTACTTGAGTGTTGTTAAGCACGCCGAAGCCGCGCAGAACATCGGTCTCGTTGGCGATCAGGTCATTGGGATTTGGCCCTTCGCCGCCGAATAAAGGAATATGGATCACGTCGGCAACCGTGCCGAAGTAAAGTTTGGCGCGCAGTTTCACTCGGCCTTTGGCCGACTCGACCCACACTAAGTCGTTCTGCTTAATCCCCAGTGCCGCGGCTGTCTCGGGGTGAATCTCCACCCAGCCTTCCCATGAAGCCTGCAAGTGAACCGCGGGTTGTTCGAGCAGCCAGGGCTGATTCTTACCGCCGCCCATGGGACGGCTCATCAAACGATAAGTGTTAAGCCGTAGCGGAAAGGCGGCGACTTTCTTGGCGCTCCGGATCGCCACCGCTGGCAGGTAAAGCAAGTCCTCCGACTTGTCGGCGGCAAATTTACTGGTCATCGATTTGCGCGCCTCTTCCGTCGCCCCGCTCTTGTCGAGCAATTGCTTGAGTCGCGTCGAGTAGAATTCGAACTTACCGGACGGCGTTTGTAGCAAGGCATGGCGGCTCATCGGCAAGCCAGTCGGATCCCACCACGCGCCCTTTTGCAGCAAGCCATTCCAAAACGCATTGAAATCCTGAAATTCCTGCAGCCAGTAGCCCTGCCGTTCGAGAACCTTGCGCAGCGCTTCCTGAGCGTTGACCGAAACCACATAGCCGCGGCCCGACTTGAACAGACCTTCGGCACCGGCGCGCAGCACTTCTTCAAAATTTTTCCACGGGAAATTTTTCGCCACCGTGGCGCCTAGGGATTGTCCGATCTGCAATACGACGTCGGCGGTATTGCGCGACTGATGCAGCGGTTTCGAAGCGGGCCGCGCCAAACTGAAACAAGTAAACCCAGCTAAATGATTGACCTGATCGTCTTGCCAACGCTCCAAGTAAGTCTGGTCGGGCAAAATGAGATCGGCCATGGCGCTGGATTCATCGAGGAAAGGCGAGAAGCTAACGATAAATGGAATCTTCTTGAACGCCGCTGCGAATGCTTCCTTGGCAGGGTGATTGGCCAGGGGATTGGTGGCGAACAAGAACAAGGCGTTGACTGGATAGGGCGAGCCGTTGAGAATTCGTTCGGGCAAAAGCTGCGGCGCATCGCTAACCATGAAATAATTTTTTTCCCCCGCGCCGTCGATGCGTGGCTGCGCTGCGCCTTGCTTCGCTGTCGCATCTTGCTCAAGCGCTGGCAGCGGCGCGAGCGGAATCTCGCCCTGAGTGCGCAGGCCGCCGACGACTCCGATGTTTCCCACCAGAGCGTTCAAGCTGTGAATCGCCATGCGGGTGTACATATCGTCGGGGCCATAGGCCGGGCCGCGCTCGCCGATAACGATGGCGGGCTTGGTGGTCGCGAGACCGCGGGCGATCTCTAAAATACTTTTCACCGGCACGCCGGTGGCGGCGGCAACCGTGAACAGGCCGTAATCTCGCAAAATGAGATTTTTAAAACCGAGATGCTGCTGCCCGGCACCATCGAGCCAATCTTCAAAGCCGAAACTGTACTGCTCGATGAATGCTTCGTCGTAAAGCCCTTCGCGGATCATCGCGTTGGCGATGCCAAGCGCCAAGATCCCATCGGTGCCGGGGACGATGGGAATCCAACGGTCGGCTTTAATCGCCGTTGGCGAACGTCGTGGATCGACCTGAACCAAGATTCCGCGCGGCCGATCGCTGCTCCGACGCAGGCGCGCATAGGCCTGCGATGTATGAACCGGGCCGATCCATGATTCCAGCAAACCGGCGCCGAATGAAAGAATAAATTGCGCCTCGGCTAAATCGTAGGCGAGCGGCGCGGTCGTTCCTTGCATAAGTTGATGCGCGAGGGCGGGTTTTTCCGGCGCGAAGCAACGCAGGCGAATGTAATTGGGTGTGCCATAGGCCTGGGCAAACCGGCTCCACAGCGTGTCGCGGTAGCCGCGATACTGCCCGCCGAGAATCGCCAGCGTGTGCGCCAGACCTTTTGCCCGCAGATCCGACAAACGTTCCGTGACCAACTTGAGCGCTTCGTCCCAGCCAATAGCGCGGAACTTGCCACGCTCGCTGTTACGAGCCATCGGAGTTTTGATGCGGTTCGGATCGTACAGTAGTTGCATCCCTCCAAAGGCCTTGGGACAGACCGCGCCGCGATTGATTGGATGAAGTGGGTTTCCTGAGATGCCAGAGACCTCACCGTCGAGTGTGCGCGCTAACAAGCCGCAGCCCCCCGGGCATTGCTGGCAGATCGTCGGCACGACAATTTCTTCCGGCTTAGCCCATCGTTGCACGTCACCGGCGACCTGATCCACCGCAGCAATTTTATTTTGCACCACCGCCGCCGCGCCGGCGGCGCCGGTCAAAGTTTGCAAGAATCTTCGTCGAGTAAAACGCATCGCAGCCTCACCGATGACAAACCAGACAATCGTTGACCAGCCGTTGGGACGACACGGGAGCAGAGTGCATGACTTTGACCTGGCGCGTGGCGGCTGATTTCGATTTCATATGGCAAGCAATGCAATCTTCCATCGCCAAGGTTTTAAGCGGACGCGGCGGCGGACGATCGAGGGTTTCCATCGGCCCATGGCATGACTGGCAAGCGAGCTTGGCGATCGAGACGTGCACTCGATGCGAAAAGAATACATGAGCAGGTAAGCGCCACACCCGCTGCCAGGGAATGTCTTGTCCCTTCTCGCCAAAGGCTTTGAGTTTTTCTATTTCAGGGTTTTTCGAGTCGCTGCTCGCATGACAGGCCAAGCAAAGAGCCGTGGCCGGCCGGCCGGCCACGAGATCTTTTTCTGCGCGCTGATGGCAGCCCGTGCAAGGAATTCCTTGTGCAATATGTGTTTTGTGCGGAAACTCGATGGGCTGCTTAACACTCGACACACCCCAATCGGCCCAGTAACCGAGCGCCAACGCGGCAATCACAACTGCAAAAATTAAGATGGCTCGCTTCACTCTCGATCGTGCGGCCACGAACCCGGCCACCACGCTCCTTGATCCGCTCAGCGATTACGCAAGCGAAGAGCGCAAGCTACGTGCCACCAGTCTTTTCTAATGTTTACGTTGCAACCCGCCAATTTGTTTCCCGCAAATGGGAAATGAGGATGTCGAGATCGCAGGATTCGGAATGGCAGGCCGATGGGGTGCGAATCCTGCCGGTGCGGTTGTTGGGGTTCGGTTGAACTCAAATACTCCGCAACGGCTGTCGCTTCACGTTGCTGTTTTAACCCGAGCCATCTCGCAGTCGAGTTTTCGTAGCCGTTTGCACATATGCTCAAGGATGCGAAAGGCGAGCGCGGGATCTTGCTGTATTCGGCGGAGCAGGATATTCTTATCCACTGTTAAGACCCGGACAGCGCCGAGGGCGCGCACAGTTGCGGAGCGAACCTGATCTTCAAATATAGCCATTTCACCGAAGAAATCGTTTTCGCCTAACACAGCCAGCGGTACAGTTTGACCGTTTGTCTCTTCCACGACCTCGGCTTTTCCCGACTGGATCACATACATGCAATTTCCCACTTCCCCCTGCCGGATAATTACCTCTCCGTCCTGATAAACTTTGCCTACCCCGCCAGTTTCCATAACGTCCTCCTATGAGCTTTTGGCCCATTTCGGCGGTAAATTCGCGGCAAGAACGTTCCACAGCAAACCACCGAGAAAACCGGGATGAATCGCGCGCATAATAATTTCTCGATAGGGCGCGCTGCCGGTGAAAAGATCCCACAACACCATGCTCATGCGCGGGTTGCCGCCCTTCTCTCGCTGCTCCCGCGACACCATGCGCAGGATGCCGCGAATGTCGTGGGGCTGCCGTTGAACCAGGCGCGTCCATGCGAAAATGGCTTTACCGATCTTGTTGTCGACGTCGATCTGACGGCATGTCGGCCAGTAGTGGCGCCTAAAGCTTTCGGAGGATACGCCATGGAACACAGCGGTTTCGGCGGCAGCCTTGGCCGTTCTGTAAGCCGCTCCAATGCCGTCCTTGAACAAGCGGGTCACGCCGGAATCGCCAATGAAGACAAACCGATCGCCAAACGGCTGCACAGCCGCGCCGGTGTTGATGCGGGGAGAACAGTGGCACGGGGGGACCTCCGGCGACACCTCCGGAGGAAAACATTTTCTGACCGCCGGCGCTTCCAAGAATGATTTTATCAGCTGCTCATCAACGTCTTCGCCAAGAAGGCAGACAGTCACATATTCGCCCTTGGGTATAATCGCCGCGAATTCTAGACGGGGTAAGTTGAGCAAGAAGACATGCATCGAGTCGCCGAAATACGCTTCGATAGTCTCTTGCCCGAGCTTGTATTCACAGATGAAGGTTTTGGTAGTTCCCGGCGGCTTGTAACTGGGAACTAACTCTTGGAAGATCTTGAGGCTTGCCGAGTTGACTCCCACGGCGACAGCCAACAGGTCATAGGCCTCAAGCGCGCCACGACGAGTTTTTAACTGCGGCCTGCCATCTTGCCAGCTGAGGCTGTCGACCCGGTCACGCACCAAATGTGCGCCTTTGTTCGCTGCCAGGTTCTGGAGATGGCGATCGAAGCTAAACCACTGAATCTGTTTTAAATCGATGTCCCTTGGTCCAGTGCCCCTGTGTATCGCGGCGATTCTCTTCTCCTGAAGCGGGGTATCGATGCGAACGCTACCGAAGTCCGTGTGTAGCATATACGAATCGATGCCCCTCTGTACCACCGCAGACGGCAGGTTGATGCCCTCTGCGGCGAGCATTTGGACCAAAGATTCTGAAATGATGCCACCGCACATGTTGCAGCCCGCTGGTCCGATAGCTGAAAAGTCGCGCGGATCATAGATGTCGACATGGACATCCATGCCCAGCCGCTGAGTCATCTCGAGCAGGAAGTAGCTGAAAAAGGAACCGGCCGGCCCGCTGCCGATGACCGCCACTCGAGAGTCGCTGTCCAATTGCAGGCTATCGGTGCTGGTTTCGAACTGTGAAAATAAACCGCGCCGAAAATCCCTTTTCTGCCGCAATGAGCGAAAAGGCTTGGCGCTTATGCGCTGCACGGAGGACGAAACGTCGGCGAGCCACGAACTCCGGCACTGTCCACTGTAGTTTCGCATCTTTGAACCTCGCGGCTCGCAGGCAACGGGAAACACCCCCAGCGCGAACAATCAGTAAACGGACGCAACAAGTTAATAGGCCTATTAAGTGACTACGGGAGCAAAAAGAAGGCCAGTAACAATAGGAGGGCGACCTTTGATGGATTCTGTAATGATGTCGGTAAACTTCCTCGCCCCCTGGGATAAAATAAATAGCGCCAACTGCGACGCTGATTCCCAAAAACAAGAGCGACAGCTAACAGGGCGAGCAAATATGCGGGCAAACAAACGCCGCTCGGTGGTGATGCCGAAGCGACGTTGAAAAACGCTGCGATGGATTACTTGCCGGGCTTGTAAGGAGGACTGGCGAGGCTACGAATATACGCGACCATGTCCGAGATATCTTGATCGGTAAGTTTCTTATTCGCCGCCGGCATGATCGCCGCCTTCTGCATGGCCTTACCGCCCTGCTTGATGATGTCAAACAAATACTTGTCCGTGAGAGCGTTCATGGATTTGCCATCGGTATGATCCTGCGGTTTGGGATTTAACGCCGCCGCCGCCGCTCCATCCCCCTTCCCCGTCGCACCGTGGCAACCGATGCAGTTGGCGTCGTATATTGCTTTCCCGGCTTTCGCATCTCCCTTGGTCTGGGCCAAAGCAAAACTCGGAACAATTGGAACTAAGATCAAACTCAAGAGAAGTAAAACTTTCATCATCGATATCTCCCTATTGCAACTCTTAGACGACCCTCCCCTGGGCTTATTCAGTGCACAAAACCGCGATACCGATTAGTGCGGTCGAGACATTGCAACCCGCGCACGATCAGCTAGAAATTAAATTTGATACCGATGAGGCCGACATGGGCGGTAAATGGCCCCTTGAGCTGATCACCCAGGAAAATCGAACGGCCGAGATTGGCGTTGCCGCTAATGCTCCACTGGTCATAATTTCCCATCCAGGTGCGCATGATGTCGACGCCTAGATCTTTGCTATTATAGCTGTTGAAGTAATAGCCAAGATTCAGCGCGATGTTCTTATGCACGCGATATTCAAGGCGCGTCAGTAACTCATGCCACATGTTCGCGATCGGCGCATAACTGGTTGCCGGCGTGCAGCTCCCGGAGCCCGGGAAAGGAAGAGTAGGAGGAGTACCGCCAAGGCAGGTGCTGCCGCTGCCCAGGACATCGCTTTTCGCGTATGAGTAGCCATATTGAACCCGAAAGGCCAAAAGGTTTTTGATCAGATCCATATCCGCGCCAATGCTGAAGGTATGGACCTGTTCCTTGCCCCGACTGGTCCACTGTCGCAGCAGGCAATTCGCGTCACAAGTGGCAGGATCGTTTGGATTTTGACGTGACGAAGACCGCTGCATGCCGTCCAGGCGCCAACTGAAGTTATCCCAGTTGTAGTCTGCGAAAAATTTCACCCAGTCCGCGGGGACAATGACCAGACCAACCGAGGGGGAATAGTTGTTATCGTTCTGCGGTCCCAAAACGCTCTGGTAGCGGTCGCCGGTAAATTCGAAACCGCCATGAACCGACAACCTGTCCCACGGGCTGTACTGGGCGAAAAGGCTGACTCGATCCCGGTCGCGCTCCACCTGGTCGATCATTCGGGAGATGTTAGCCTGGTCAGTTTCATTCTCATAGCCATTGGCGCTGCGCCAAGAATGTTTGTAAGAGGCGCGCAGTAAAAGCGAAGATAAGGGTTTGATATCAAAGGTCGGGCCGAAGGTGAATTCATTGGCGTTGTAAAGCTGGCGTCCTTCGCGGTGCATTCTTTCGTAGGTAAGGCCAAGCTTTCCAGAAAGCCAGCGGGCAAAAGTATAGCCGGCGTCGGCACCGAAGGTGTTCCTGGAGTATGCCAGGATGTTGTTTTTGTGCCCGGCATCGGCGCAGCCCCCGGCGACGAGACCGCAGTTGGGGTTGCTGGTCGTGGACGCGTCGTTGACTGGAATGCCGTCAGTCAAGGTCACAACCTTGCTGCGATTGTCGAGATCATACAATCGGTAATACGCCTTGAGGTCCAAACCGTTGAAATAGTTGTTGACCAGAGCAGCGTTGATCATCAGCGGCCGGATGTCGCCGTCAAGGCTCGAACGGGTCGGCCCGCCGCATCCGCCCGGGCCGCACCCTGACTTACTGTTTAAACCGCGCACGGCAAAATCAGCTTGCCGATTAATCGTGATGGGGAGAAAGTTATCGTCTTGGAGGCGCCAGCCGTAAGAAACGGTTGCCAGGAAATTGCTCTTCAATGGCAGTTTCGCGGTTCCCGTCAGCGTGAAGGTGTGCGCCTGATTGCTCGGATAAAGATCTAAACGGCCACGGCATGAGCCAGGGGATGTGAGCGCGCCGGTAGCGCTGTTGACCGTATAATTTTTCGAGTCGACGCATGCGCTGCCGACGCCGCTCAAATTGACCGGATTGTCCCAGACCAGCGTGCTCACGCTGTTATGGAAAAACGACGCGTTATATCTAAGCGCTAGGGTCCACCCTTGCCCTGCGTACTCCCCGCCCAACTCGATGTTGTTGGTTTGATAGTTGATCGGTTCGGGCAGCTCCGTGATATTGTAAGAGCCCGGGCTGCTGCCGAACAGCGAGCCGAAGGCTCTTTCTCCATGGTTGTTATTACCCCAGTAACTGCCCGTAAAGGCCCACCCGGGCGAAGGGGTGTAGCGTAGTTTAAATTTCGATATGCCGTTTAAAAGGCTAAGGTCAATGGGGCCGGCGGCGCTGCCAAGCCATGTGCAAAAAGGATTGGTCGCGCAGGTAGCGCTAGAGGCGGTACCCTGAGTGGGTGGAAAAACCGGCGCCGCCGGATTTCCTAGACCGGCGCCGAGGGTGCCGGTCGCTTTGCTGCTCAAAGTCAAGGTGCCGCCCTGATTGCTCGAGCCATAAGGTGTTCGGGCGGTGTCGAGGTTGAAATTATGGGGGAACTGGTTCCACTCGAATTCCATATCCAACAGGCCATATCGGCCGGCCCGCACCTTGTAGCTTTGATCTGAGAGCCCCGGCTTGCTGGCGTCAAAGTCAAAGTAAAAATCGTTTTGCTTGCGCTCGATCCTGAGCTGAATCTCTGGCACCACCACGGTCTCCGGTAGGTCTCGATACTCCTCGAATTTTGCCTTGTTCCCCGAAAAACCGCGCGGCAGGCCGACTACTCCCGCCTCACCGCTAATGGTAAAGTCACCGACCTCCACTTGCGCGCGGGCAGTAGAGGCCAGGAAAACAAAGATCGTCACAGCGATGGTCGATGCGAAAACAATCAGGGACCGTTTCATCACATGCCTCCCTATCTCTGAAAGAAAATTCCCGCGGGATGATTGGAGCCGTGAATCTGCGAGTGGCAATTCGTGCAGCTGCGATTGAAGGCGAACACCGACGGCTGGAAATTGCGGTTCGGATTATTGGGTATCGGCGTCGTTCTTCCCGGCCGCGGCGTTATCGGATGACCGGTCTGCATATGGCACTCCGTGCACACCCTGGGATCGGTCACTTTCAGCAGCCGATCATTGACCGAACCATGGGGCTCATGACAAGTGGCGCAATTTTCAAAAACCGGCGGATGCTCGTGCAGGAACGGTCCACGCCGCTCGGTGTGGCAAGTATAACAGTTCTCGTTAATGCTGTTCTGCTTCAATTGGGCAGGATTGGGGCTGCCATGCGGATTGTGGCAGTCCGAACAAACGATTTTCCCCTCTCTCATCGGCATATGCGAAGAGCGCATGAGTTGCGCTTTGCGCTGCAGGTGGCATTGACCGCAAACTTCTATTTCAGCTCGCTTGGTAAAAAAAACCGTCTGGTCGGTGACTTTCGCCAATTGCTTACCACCCGTTTTTTCCATTATCGTGTGGCAATTGACGCAAGCAAGACCTCGGCTGGCATGAGGGCTTGCTGCCCAATAGGTCTGAATGCCGCGCTGGTGACAACCGAGACATGCATCATTTTGGACCTTCGCTGACTCCCCCGAGTCCTTGCGGAAAGTGATCATGCCGCCGACACCCTTGCCGCCGCCGGCGGCGACGTGATTGCTGCCGGGACCGTGGCAACTTTCGCAAGCTCTTTTCTCCGTCTCGTTGCGCGGGTTATGGAGAAAAATCTTGCCCATTTGCGTCTGGGAAAACTTCTCGAAGGCCGGCGCGTGGCAGGCTTTGCAAACTTCATTGCCGATATAGGTAGCGGGAGCGGGGGCGGCTTTGGCCGGCTCTTTTTCCGCTGAAAGAGCCGATCGGGCGACGCTGAACAGAAGCAAAAAGACCATCGATGCAAAAGCAAACCTTCTCATGATTCCCCCGTCACGTTTGCCGCAAAAAACTAAGCCAAAGCTGATATACCACGAATTTATAGCATTCTCACGATAAAAAAATCTATCGGCCAATCGGCCCATTTATCCCGTTGGCCTATCGCGCCCCTTGCGCCAAGCCGCCAGCGGACATTCAGCGCCGCTGCGCGCGGCACAGCCCGCCATGCTTAGACCAAATATCGCCGCTTCGATGCGATTGCGCATCTGTAGTTTTCGCAGAATATTTTCCATATGTCGCTTAACGGTCGAGGTGCTAATCCCCAAGCGGGAAGCAATCTCCCGATTGGTCATCGATTGGGAAACCAGCTTTAGAACACGTTCCTCAGCTGCCGTTAGAATAGCTTTAAGTGTTTTTGCC
>CAYZJE010000511.1:0-4953 GCA_964478485.1 uncultured Syntrophobacter sp.
CTCATGAGCCGTGATTGCGGCGAGATTCTCTTTGATCGGCAACCGTACGATGAAAACCGATCCCTCGCCAAGTGTGCTATTAACATCGATGGTGCCGGCGAGCAGATCGACAAAGGTCTTGACGATATAAAGACCTAAACCGGCGCCGGAAAAGTTTCGCGTCGTGGCGCTGTCCACTTGGTGAAATTTTTCAAAAATGCGTTGCAGCCGATTGTTGGGAATGCCGGGGCCGGTATCGGCTACTCGAAGTTCAAACCTATCGTCCTCGTCGCGAATCCGCGCCGAAATTCGTACCTCACCTTGGTCAGTGAACTTGATGGCATTGTTCACCAAATTGGTGACAATTTGCTTGAGCCGAACCCGGTCGCTAGAAATCACCGGCAGGTCGATTGGATAGTCCCACTCAAGCACTACCGGCTTTTCCATCGGCGCCGTGTAATCCGATTGGCAGTCGGAAAGAAATTCATGCAAGCTGAAAAATTCCGTCTGGAGCACGGCCGTGCCGCTCTCGATTTTGGTGATTTCCAAAATCCCATTGATGAGCGACAACAAATGGCTTGCCTGCGAGTGAATTTTCTCGGTACCTTTCAATTGGTCGGCGGTGATTTCACCGAGGGCGCCCATTCTCAATACTTCGGCGTAATTCATGATGATGTTGATCGGGGTGCGCAGCTCGTGGGACATGACGCCGAGAAATTCATCTTTGATCTTATTCGACTTTTCCAATTCGATCGCCTGCTCGCGGGTTTGTTCAAATAACCGGGAGTTAAAGATCGCGATGGCGGCCTGGTTGACCAGGGCATTCAAAAAACCGATCTCCTCTGCGGAAAATTCGCGTTCGGTCCGGGAGTAGAAGGAAAGCACGCCAAGGGTTTCCTGCTTGGCGATGAGCGGCAGTCCAAGGTAAGAGTATAGATTGTAACGGTGAAACAGCTCGCGATCCGAAGTCCCAGCATCGATCTGGTTCTTTGCCGCAGCCACCGGCGACTGCTGTTTTAACACCAGCAGGGGCAGGCTTTGCGCCGAAGCGAGGTCCGATTGCAGGCGTTCGGAGTCGTCCACACTGCGGTGCGCCACCAGCTGCAAGTTGCCGCTGGCTTTGTCGAGCCAACTGACGGTCACCGCGCACAACGGAAAGAGCGCGGAAATATGGTCGAGGAGTATTTTTAGCACGTCGGACAGATTGAGAGTGGATGTGATGCCGACGTTGAGGTCGTAAAGGGCTTTTTGTTGTTGGCGCTGTTGGTGAATTTGATTGGCCGATTCGAGCGCTTCGGCTCGGCGTTTTTCCAGCGCGTTGACCAAGTCGTCAAATGCGTGGGCCATCTGGCCGAGCTCGTTGTTTTCGTACGGCTGGGTAGTTCGAGCGCTGAGTATTCCCGCCGCGACTTTTTTGGTTGTCGTGATGATGTCTCGTACTCGGCGCAATAGGAATAGCTCCGTGCCAAACCACGCGGCGCTAAGAGCGATCACGGACAGCAGCACCAAGACGATTAGATCGAGCAGCAAAATTCGCCTGGCTTCGGCAAAGGCCGAGGCGGTGGGGATATCGATGGCGGCGAAAACGGTTTGACCGCCGATCCCGTTTCGCAATTGGCTAACAGCGAAAAGCCGCGGGATGCCGTCTAGCGCGGTCGATTCAATGGTCGTGGCGTTTTCCCGGCTGACCCCCGAATGGCTCCGCGCCGGCAAAACAATCTGCTTGCCGCGCCAACCGGGGCTCTCGGGATAACGCAGCAGAAATTTGCCGTTGGCGTCGATCAGACTGAATGTCGCATCGGAATACAATCGACTGTCGACGGTCAAACGGGTGATCCAGGTCAAATCCAAAGCGACGGACACGACCGAACGCAATGTTCCCGGAGTATCGGATACCGGAAAAGCCAAATCCAAGATGAATTTGCCGTCGGTCGGGTGATCCCGAATGTCCCCGACGGAAAAATCTTGGGTCTTGAGAGTTTGATCGAAGTGACGACCTTTGGAAGCCGCGAGTGTGTTCGCCGGTTTTAGCGCGCCGCACAAGAGCTGGCCTTTGGCGTCAGTCACCGCCAAATCCAAGTAAACCGGCTCCAACAGTCCCGCGAGAACTTTGCTGCACGCGGCTTTGTCGATTTCGCGAACCTGTGGCAGCCGCGCCAGCGTTATTAGAAACTGGTGTGCGTTCTCCAGTAACCGATCTTGCTCCGAGGCAATTGCCCGAGCCACCCCCAAAGCGGTGTTTTTGACTTGGTTGGAGGTCAGTTCGCGGTGCCGCGCGGCGCTGAACATGATCAAGGCGAAGACCGGGACCACGGCGACCAACACAAGTAGCACGAGTCGGGAGCGCAGGCTTGAAAACCGATTGGACATATAAATGAAAGATCCCTTGATGACCCGATCGTAGCGATTAAATGAATCAATGGCAGCAAGCGGTATGCCAGGGATGGTTGTGGTAGCTCTT
Source organism: uncultured Syntrophobacter sp. (assembly GCA_964478485.1). Lineage (GTDB taxonomy): Bacteria > Desulfobacterota > Binatia > UBA9968 > UBA9968 > DP-20. Next base: position 2,441 of record CAYZJE010000511.1, read on the forward strand.
AGAAAATCTCCGTTAAGTAACCCCAATCTCGGCGCCGCCAGCGGGCGAGAATGCGAGCGGCGCTGTCGCTTGATGATCATTCATGTTGGTGACGAACCGTCACTCAGCACGCCGTTGGTTAAAATTTGATCGCCTAGAACAAACGCTTGACGTTACCCTCAGTGTAGAGATAAATAGAGCAGTTTCGGGAGGTATTCGAAGGATGGATAAATTGATTGAAGAGAATTTGTTGGCGGTGCTTAAGCGTGAAGGACTGGAGCCCAAGGCCGGCGATTTGGCACAGTTCAGCGAAATTATCGGACTCTACATGGAGAACCTAAAGCAACTCCATTCGGTGAATCTGGGGGCGGAGGAGCTGGGGCCGGTGTTTCGTCCGGAGTGGACGGCGAAGTAAAGAAGTAAGACGAGATCCCTCGTTGCACTCGGGATGACAGCCGCTGCGGAATAGCTACCGCCTCTGTCATTTCGAGCGGAGCGAGAAATCTCGCATTCGTTTTGCGCTAACATTTCAAGCGCGACACAGAAAGGGAGACGCGCCATGGCCGTAGCAGAAAAGCCACTTTACTATTTGTCGATTCACGAGGCGCAGCAGCTGATTCAGAAGCGCCAGCTTTCGCCGGTAGAGTTGACGCGCGCGGTGCTGGATCGCATCGCGGCGGTCGACGTCAAGCTGCACGCTTATATCAACTTGATGACGGACAGCGCGCTGGCCGAGGCTAGGGCGGCGGAGGCGGAAATTGCCAACGGCAAATGGCGCGGGCCGATGCACGGGATTCCGATTGCCGTGAAAGATCAGTTGGACGTGGCAGGAGCGCCGGCGCGCATTCGGCAATTTTCCAAAGGCGTCGGCGACGCGACGGCCGTGCGCAAACTTCGTGAAGCCGGGGCGGTGATGATGGGTAAGCTGCACATGAGCAGCCTGCCGGACGAGTTGCCGCTGCCGCGCAATCCCTGGAACACGGAACATATCACAGGCGGGTCGAGCACCGGTTCGGGTGCGGCGGTCGCGGGCGGATTATGCCTCGGTTCGCTCGGCGAGGACACGGCCGGATCGATTCGCAACCCTTCGGCGTTGTGCGGTATCGCCGGATTGAAGGCAACCTATGGGCGGGTTAGCCGCTACGGACTGGCGCCGCTCAGTTGGTCGCTCGATCACTGCGGGCCAATGGCACGGACGGTCGAAGACTTGGCGCATATGCTTAACGCGATCGCCGGTCACGATGGCAACGACCCGACGTCGAGTGAAGCTCCGGTGACGGATTACACGGCCGCGTTGCGTGAGGATGTAAAGGGAATGGTCGTCGGCGTGCCGCGCGATTATATTGACGAATGCGCGCCGCGCACCGCCGCCGTCGTTTTAAAGCGCGTCGATGAAGCGATCGCGGTGCTCAAGTCCTTAGGCGCGCGCATCGAAGCGGTGAAGACTCCGACGCTGGGCTTGGCGACGATCGCCAACGCGGTAATTTACTACAATGAATTCTGGGCGGCGCATAAGAGCGACGCGGCTTGGGTATTGCAGAACGGCGCGGCACAAAGGCGCGCGCGCGTTTATCTTGGATTGCTCACGGGTTCGGCGGACTATATCCAAGCGCAACGAATTCGCAGCCGCTGTCGCGCCGAGCTCGCCGAGCTGTTTGGCAAAGTGGATTGCCTGGCGCTGCCGAATCAAGCAGGCCCGGCGCCGATGGTGAAGGACGTGGGGCCCATCGATACGTTGTATAAGCATGTCCAGCCGGAATTTCATGGGCCGTTCAATCTCACCGGGCTGCCGACCCTGTCGGTGCCCTGCGGCTTCTCTGATAGCAATTTGCCGATCGCATTGCAGCTGGTCGGCAAGCCGTTTGACGAATCCACCGTGCTCCGGGCCGGCTACACTTATCAACAGCAAATGAAATGGTACGAGCGAAGGCCGGCGATTTAGACGTGACGTGGATGATTTAACCGCAAAGAACGCATAGATCGCAAAGTAGGGGACGGTCGAGACCGTCCCCTAAAGCACACTGGCGTAAAATTAAACTGAGGAGTGAAATATTATGGATATTCAACGAATCAATCCGCGCGAATGGAATTGCAATGCGGCGGTGTTTGGTGATTTGGTGTTTTGTTCTGGCATGGTTGCGGAGGATAGGGCGCTCGATATGAAAGGTCAGACTGCGCAGGTGCTTAAAAAGATCGATGCCGTGTTGGCGCAGGCAGGGACGAGTAAATCGCGCATTCTCAGTGCCACGGTTTACATGGCCGATGCCAGCCTGAAAGATGAGATGAACGAGGCGTGGATGGCCTGGGTCGATCGCGCCAATCTGCCGACCCGCACGGCTGTCGGCGCCGTGCTGACCCCGGGAACGATGGTCGAGATCACCGTCTGCGCAGCGAAGTAGCCAGGGAAAGTTTGCCGAAAATGCGATCTTTTGCGCCATCCCGCTACCTGATTGACCAAGATGTCGAGGAGCGAGACCCCCCTTTTTGGGGGCTTGACGTTTGTCCGAGTTTGAAATACAAGGTGTGAGCCTAAG
>CAYZJE010000512.1:0-2849 GCA_964478485.1 uncultured Syntrophobacter sp.
CATGGCAGATCCAACAATTAAGAAATCCGACAAACGGTGGCAGTCCGACGTCATCGTCGACATGATCAAGAAATATAATTTCGAGTACATCGCGCTCAATCCTGGCGCGAGCTACCGCGGTTTGCACGACTCGCTGGTCAATTACGGCGAGAACGACCCGCCGATGATTTTGTGCCAACATGAAAAGATCGCCGTGCAGATCGCCCATGGCTACGCCCGCGTCAAGGGCAAGCCGATGATCGCTATCGTGCACAACCTGGTCGGCCTGCTGCACGCGCCCATGGGCGTCTATTACTCCTATCTCGATCGCGCCCCGGTCTTTATCATGGGGGCCACCGGCCCGCTCGCCGAACCGAAGCGCCGGCCGTTCATCGACTGGATTCACACCGCCAACGTGCAAGGCGAAGCGATCCGCAATTTCGTCAAATGGGATTATCAACCGTCAACGGTCGACGGCGTCCCCGGCGCCTTCGCGCGCGCCTACTCGGTGATGATGAGCGCGCGCCAGGGGCCGGTCTATCAGTGCTACGACGCCGGCCTGCAGGAAGCCGAGCTCGATCACGATGTTGAAATGCCGCCCGCCGGCAGCGCCGTCGTGCCCACGGCGCCATCACCAGACCCGACCGCGCTGGCCAAAGCCGCCGACACGCTCGCCGGAGCCAATCGCGTCGCGATCATCGCCGACTTCGCGGCGCGGCCACCGCATGGTTGGAATCATATCGTCGAGATCGCCGAGACTTTGGGCGCATCGGTGTGGGACGTCGGCTCACGGCTTAATTTCCCCGGCGATCATCCATTGAATCTCACCTCGGACTTCGACGGCTGTTACGATGGCGTCGATGTCGTCTTAACGCTCGACATCGCCGACTTTGAGAAGCCGACTCACACGCGCGACATCGCCACCCGCACGGTCGTCAACAAAGTTCAGGCTAATGCCACATGGATCGACATCGGCTTCACCGATATCGAGATCAGCAAATGGTCGATGGACTACGCGCGTCCTTACTACGCGCAGCAACGCATGACCGCCGACCCGGTCACCGCCACGCCGCAACTGACCAAACTATTGAAGGAACGCATCGCCAAGACGCCGGGCCTCCCGGAAAAAATCGCCAGGCGCGCCGAAGCGATCGGCAAACGCCACGCCGAGAACCGCGCCAAATGGGCCAAGCAAGCGCAAGAACATTGGGACTCCAAGCCGATGACTGTGTCGCGTCTCGCCCTTGAAGTGTGGGACGCCATCAAAGGCGAAGACTGGGTGCTGACCACTGGAGACTTAGGCGGTTGGGGTAAGAAGCTGTGGAATTTCGACCGGCCCTATTGCCACGCCGGCCGCGAGCTCGGCACCGGCACGCAGATCGGTTTATCGTTGGGTGCCGCGCTGGCGAACAAAGGCACCGGCCGGCTGGTCGTCGACCTGCAACCGGATGGCGATCTGATGTTCGACGCCGGCGCGCTGTGGATCGCCGCGAAATATAAAATTCCCATGCTCGTCGTCATGTTCAACAACCGCGCCTACTATAACGACTGGAATCATCAGCTCGTCTTAGCACGCACCCGCGGCACCGATCCCAACCGCGCCCACATCGGCATGGACCTCTACGGTCCCGACCCCGACTTCGCCGGTTTGGCCAGGTCGATGGGCTGGTATGCCGAAGGCCCGATCGAAAATGGCGACGATATGAAAGGCGCTCTCAAGCGCGCCATCGAGCAAGTCAAGCAAGGCAAACCCGCGCTCATTGATTCTATTTGCGACCGGAGAAATCACGGGTAAGTTTCACCTCAACTCCCGCGCTCCTTCCCCCTTATCCCCTCTCCCCTTACGGGGAGAGGGCTAGGGTGAGGGGTGTTCGAGGTGATTATCGTTCCTCGAAAATGCCCAAAGCTTTTTCCCGCCCGCCTCTTTGCATCATCATCGCCGGTCCTAACGGGGCTGGGAAAACAACTTTTGCTAGAGAGTATCTACCCAAAGACGCGGCCATCGTTAATTTCGTCAACGCAGACCTAATCGCCAGCGGACTCTCGCCGCTGCGGCCTGAATCGGCAAATCTCGCCGCAGGCCGGTTGTTCTTGCATGAACTCGATCGTCTGGCCAAAATGCGCGCGAGCTTCGCATTCGAAAGCACGCTGAGCGGACTTACTTACATCAATCGTTTGAAACGATGGAAATCGATCGGCTATCGAATCGAGATCGTGTATCTCCGACTACCTTCCAAAAGCCTCGCCCTGCGCCGCGTCGCATCGCGCGTCAAACAAGGCGGCCACAACGTGCCGAGAGCCGATGTCATCCGGCGCTTCGATCGCAGCTGGTCGAACTTCCAAAACGCTTATCGTCTTTTGGCCGACGGGTGGACCGTGTATGATAATTCTCACGACAAGCCACGAGTCTTGGAGCAAGGTCCGTGAGGAAAACAAAAGTAAGCAAGGAAACTCAACAGCTAACCGCCGCCGTCGGCCGCGCGCTGCGCCGCGCCGCCAAAGTCGCCCGCAAGACCGCGCGCATGCACGGCACGCCGATATACGTCTGGAAGAACGGCAAAGTCGTCGCCGAGAAACCGTAGGCGCGCTTTCACCGGCGCACCTATCGGTTCAGCAGACTGAGCAGACAATTAACTTCCAAAGGGCTGGAAGTTAGATTGCAATTTTTACGGATGTCGGCCTATGGTGCGCGACGAGGGCAGGCAGTCAAGAAATTGCCGCCCTGCCACGAGACTGAGTCGCAATACTGTTCATGGTTCGAGAGCCTCACCACGAACGGTACTGCTCAATCGCGATTCAATACTTATCCGTTCGCCCTGAGCGTGTCGAAGGGCTCCGAGTGAATTGCGACACAGTCTCCACACGGAGGC
>CAYZJE010000513.1:0-3991 GCA_964478485.1 uncultured Syntrophobacter sp.
GACTCTCGATTTTCTTTCTAAAGGCCGTTTGTTTCCGGCGATTGGTCTCGGCGGCGAGGAGTCGAGAGATTTGCCAGCGGTCGGCGTAAGCAAGAAAGAGCGCGCCGGCCGCGCCGACGAGATGATCGTGCTCATGCGCAAACTCTGGACCGAAGAGAACGTGACGTTCAGTGGAAGATACTTTTCCGTCGACGATGTGACGATCATGCCGCGGCCGTGGCAGAAAAAGGGTCCACCGATCTGGATCGGCGGGCGCAGCGAAGCTGCGCTTAGGCGAACTGGGCGACTTGGCGACGGCTGGTTGGTGTCGTCGGTGTCTCCGAACGAGGTTGAAGCAGGGATCAAAACCATCCGCCGCTATGCAGCGGCAGCGAACCGAGAAGTTCCCGAAGATCACTACGGCGTGCTGATTCCTTTTTACTTCGCTCAAGATGTTGAGAAAGCTAGCGAGGTTGGCGCACGCTCGATTCGCCCGCGCGCAGATTTACCGACCAGCGAATTCACCGCCTTCGGCACGCCGGTGCAAGTGCGCATGAAAGTCGAGGAGTACATTGCCGCCGGCGCGACCAAGTTCATCATGCGGCCCTGCGGCCCGTTTGCCGGGTGGCGAGAACAGACTGAGATCTTGGCGCGAGAAGTGATCGAACCACTACAGACGCCGGCGGATTGAGCGGCGAAAATGGCAAGCCGCTTCCGGTGCTCCTTCAATAGCGGTAAATTTTGTGCACTTGCCTACCTTCCAATCGAAACGGCTAGTAAAATATCACAGTAACGCGGCTGTTCGTTAGCGAAGCAGAGCGGTCATTAGTTACGGCGCCTTGCGCCGCTTTGGCTTTCGAACCCGGGAAAAGCATCGTATTTCACGGAGCGGCAGGCTCGATACCTCACCCGCCAAGCGGCTCCGTTTATGGGACGAAAATGTCCGAAGTGTAGGTTTTGTTTATAGTTCGGTGACCGCACGAGCATTTCATCGATTTCCGCGGCCTCATCCCTTGACAATTGGTGTTGTTGCGATAGGCGTGAGTCAGATTTTCTCGGTTGGATCGAAACTCTCTTGGCTCGATTGGAGGATTAGATGCGCTGGATTCGAGATATCTGCGATAGGATTTCTAACGCGCAAGGTGCTCGAAGAATGATTTGTCATATTCCTCGGCGGGCAAGTTCTAATTACTCGGATCTGGAGTCTGACCGATCGGCTCGTCGATCAATTTGCCAACGGAGTCGAAGCGCAACGTGGAAGAAGTCGAAAGCACAGTAGGCAACCGCGCTGCGGTGCGCGCCTTCGATGCCAACCACTCGGGCTGGCGCCAGTTCGCCGAGGCCGCGACCCAGGAAGCGTTTTGTTCGAGCTGGTTGTCGTTGCAATGCTCTCAAATTGACGGCGTTGCTGGCGCGGTTGTCCTGTTAGGCTCGCCGGATGAAGGTCGTCCGTTTACACCCATTGCCTTTTGGCCAGACCGCCAGCGCGATCTAAAACATCTTGCCGAAGTTGCCGAGCGGGCATTAGCCGAGCGCCGTGGCTTGATCCTCAAGCGGCCGTCGCCCAACGGCAATGGCAAAGGACCGCGTTACGACGTCGCATATCCGATTCAAGCTAATCATAGGCCTTATGGCGTGGTCGCCCTGGATATCGATTCACGTCCCGAATCGGAGCTCAACGCCGTCATGCGCCAGCTTCAATGGGGCTCGGCCTGGCTTGAAGTTCTCTATCATCGCAATTCGACGGTAATAAAGCAGGCGCCGGCGGAACGTTTGCAGGCGGTGGTCGACATTGTTGCGACCACGGTTGGCGAGGAGCGTTTTCACGGCGCGGCGGTGGCGTTTGTCACGGCGCTGGCGACCAAGCTCGCGTGCGATCGCGTCAGCCTTGGCTTTCTCAAGCACGGCGCCATCGAGATCGTCGCCCTGTCGCACAGCGCGCAGTTCGGTGAAGACACCAATCTGTTACGCGCGATCGCCGTGGCGATGGAAGAGGCGATAGATCAAGAATGCACCGTGGTTTTCCCCTTGCCGGCCGAGCGCGACATGCAAGCGACGCGAGCCCATGCGGATCTGGCGCGCCAGTACGGCAACGGCGCGATTTGTTCGGTGCCGATCGGCGACCCCAGCGGTTTTTCCGGCGTGGTGACTTTGGAGCGGCCGGCCGATCAGCCGTTTGACGGCGCCACGGTGCAATTATGCGCGGCGGTGGTCGGTGTGGCCGGTCCCATTCTCGAAGTTCAGCGACGCGATGATCGCGCGCTTTGGCGCAAGTTTATCGAGGCCGGCCGGACCCAGCTAGAATATCTCATCGGTCCCCACCACATAGCATTGAAATTATCGGTCTTCGGCACGCTGTGCTTGGTGTTATTTTTAGCGGTGGCCCAAGGCGATTACCGAGTGACCGCCAAAACCGTCATCGAACCGGCGACCAGGCGCGCCCTGTCGGCGCCGGTCAACGGCTACATCGGCGAAGCGCGGTTTCGCGCCGGCGATCAGGTGCGCCACGGTCAACTGCTCGCCAAGCTCGATGACCGCGAGCTCAGACTGGAGCGCAGCCGATGGCATAGTCAGGAAGAGCAGAGTCTCAAGCAGTACTACGAAGCGCTCGGCAATCGTAACGCCGCCCAGGCGCAGGTCCTGTCAGCGCAGGTCGACCAGGCCAAAGCTCAAGTGGCGCTGATCGACGACCAGTTAGCGCGGGTTCAAGTGACCGCGCCGTTTGATGGCGTGATCGTCGCCGGCGATTGGAGCCAATCGCTGGGGGCGCCCATCGAACGCGGACAAGTGATCTTCGAAGTGGCGCCGCTGGACGCTTATCGGATCATTTTACAAGTCGACGAGCGCGACATTGCCGATGTGGCGCTGGGCAAGAGCGGCCAGCTCGTCCTATCCGGATTTCCCACCGATGCACTGCCGTTCTCGGTGAAGAAAATCACTCCGGTGTCGACCGCCAGCGAAGGGCGAAATTATTTTCGCGTCGAAGCAGAGCTAAAGGGCAACACCCGACCGCTTCAGCCAGGCATGGAGGGCGTCGGTAAGATCGAGATCGACAGCCGCCGTTTAATCTGGATCTGGACCCACGAGGTGGTCGATTGGCTGCGCTTGAAATTGTGGTACTGGCTGCCGTAGCGCCGCGCGCGGCAATGCCGCAACCGAAAGCAGGAATATCTCCCGCAAAGGCGCAAAGGCGCAAAGGTGACGGGCCGAGGCCCGTCATCCGAGCGAATGCCATGGATCTCAGAAAGATTTTTTCCTTGGGTCGCAATGACAAGGAGTATTCCGTTCCGAACTTCGCGCCTTTGCGCCTTTGCGGGAGATCATTTCCGGCGTGGGGTGCGGGTTTGTCACGAGCACAACAAACGAGCACGAATCACGAGTAGGTAATGGCGACAAATATTTTTAGCACGTCTTGGTATCGCGTCGCGGCGCTCAAGCCGCGCTTGCGCAGTCACGCGCACATGCACCGCCACGAGTACCGGGGTGAAACTTGGTGCGTGTTGCAAGACCTCACCATGGAGCGCTTTCTGCGCTTTTCGCCGGCGGTGAGCTTAATGATTAATTTTATGGATGGCCAGCGCACAGTGGATGAGATCTGGCGCTATGGCTGCTCTCATCTCGGCGATGAGGCGCCCACCCAAGACGAAATGATCCAACTCCTCACTCAGCTCTACCGCGCCGATGTGCTCCAATGCGATGTCACGCCGGACGCCGCCGAGTTGCTCCAACGCCATGACGAACAAACCCGGCGCCAATGGCAAAGCCGGATTTTTAGTTTTTTTTCATGGCGCTTTCCGCTCTTCGACCCCGAGCGGCTTTTGCGCCGGCTGATGCCCGCGGTGCGGCCCTTGTTCGGCTGGTTCGGCGCTATTGTCTGGCTCGCCGTGGTGCTGCCCGCGCTGGTGCTCACCGCAACCCACTGGTCCGACCTGACGATGAACGTGCTCGATCATGTGCTGGTGCCGGAGAATTTGCTGTTTCTCTGGCTACTCTTTCCGCTGATTAAGGCATT
>CAYZJE010000514.1:0-11914 GCA_964478485.1 uncultured Syntrophobacter sp.
TTTCGCCGTGGTCGCGTCCTGGGTGCGCAGGCTCAAAATGCACGAGATCAGCACACGAAACGGACTCTCGTAGGTTTCCGCCATGAGCGTGACCACCGGCGTATCCCACTTGGGCACTTCCCGGCGCAGGATACGGATGGCCGCATGAATGTCTCGTTCGTTCACAGTGCTAGTGTTTTGCCTTTCGATTGGCTAGATTGGGCTTGTTCTTATCACAGATCGCGCACACGTCAAAAGTTTCTCTGCTCATGGTCGCCGACAAGATTATCTCCGTACTGAACTCGCGCACACCGGAATTCATCGCCGGCAACGGCCATAAGCCGGCCGCGGTGTTGATTCCGATTCAAGTACGGCACGACGACGATTATCTCGTGCTCACCCAGCGCGGCGAGCATTTGCCGACACACAAAGGACAAATTGCTTTTCCGGGCGGCCGGGTCGATGTCGGCGACAAGGATATTTTTCACACCGCACTGAGAGAAAGCGAGGAAGAGATTGGCCTCAATCCGGAGCAGGTGAAAATACTCGGTCGCTTGGATGAATTTACCGCGGGATATGGTCTGGTGGTCACGCCGGTGGTGGGCGTAATTCCAGCCCATTACGAATTTCGCATGGACCCCAGGGAGACCACGGCGGTGGCGTCGGTACCGATTCGCTCGCTCATGGAGCGGCCCAATTTCACTCTCGATGACAAACTCTCGCCGGGCGGCCATCCGAGCTATCACTTTTATGTCAATGGCTGGGATGTGTGGGGCGTGACCGCGCGGATTCTCGTGCAGTTTTTGCAGTTGGCCTATGACTTCAAAATTAAAAGTTCTTAACCCCTGGCTTTCGCTTGGCGCGGCGCAGCCGCAACCGAAACTCGGAATATCTCCCGCAAAGGCGCCAAGTCGCAAAGGGCGGATCAGCGGAAGTGAATTCGTTTGAGAACTGTAAATTTTTTCTTCCGAACTTGGCGTCTTTGCGCCTTTGCGGGAGGAACTTCCGAATCCGCGAAGTCGGGCTAGCGAATCAGCAACGTTAGCGTTTATAGCCGCCGGCGGTTGGAGAAATTTCTTTTTGCGCGGCGTGCAGAAACGAGAAATCGAGCAGAGCGGCCGGCCGGATCGCTGATGGATATTTCTTGCCGGTGTCTTGCATCATGTCGAGGATCTGGCGGAGCTTTTCTTCACTGATCTGTCCATCGGCAGTGAGAATTTCGATGGCATTGGGATAGACCTGGGCGGCGATTTTAACTGGGATTTCGAAGTGACTGGAAAGAAATTCGACCGCGCCTAACTTGTTTTGGCGATAGGCGTAGAGCGATTTGAGGCTGGCGCGGACCATGCGTTTAACTTCATCGGGCCGCGAGCTAATCTTTTGATCGCTGGTAACGATGCCGTTGGAAGTCGTCGCGTTGGGCACGGACTGGCCGAGAAACGTGAGCAGATTGAGGCCCTTCTCCTGTGCCAGGACATTGAACGGGGGCGCCAGCACCGCAGCGTCAATCGCTCCACCCAAAAGGCTTTGCAGAGCTATGGGCGAGAATTGGCCGGCAACGTAGGCGACTTCGCGGTCGGGATCGATGCCTTGTTGGCGGAGAAAACGTTTAAGAATGATATGCGGCGTATCGGCGGGAAAACTGATGCCGATTTTTTTGCCTCTCAGCTGATTAACATTTTTGAACTCGGCACGGGCGGCCAGCCAAAATGGCGTCTTATGGTCCAGGGCGAAGACTAATTTGAGTGGAAAGCCCTGAGCGGCAGCGCGCAAGGCGGCGCCGCCATGGGCGATATAGTCCACCTCGCCCGCGCCCAACGCCGCGATAGCCAAGTCCGTGCGCATGGTCATGAACTCCAATGCGAGCCCTTCGCTGGTAAATATTCCCTGCTTGGCGCCGAAATAAAGCGGCGCATACATCACCGCGATGGTGGGTTGGGCCAAGCGTACTTTTGTCGTGGCGAAGCCAGCCGGCGCGAAAACGAGTAACGCCCCGACAGCTGCCACTATCGCCTCGGTCCGCCGAAAGCTAAGCTTGTTTCTCACGTGCTTCTCCGACGATGAATTTGGGCTTTAGAAAAGCGATCAAGGCGGGCAGCAAAAACAATCCGCCGAGCATGTTCATGGACAGGATGATCAACAACTGCGAGCCCATCTCGGCTTGAAATCGGAGCGGCGAAAATGACCAGAATGCGATGCTGGCGGAAATCAAAAAGGCCGTGTACAGCACCGCTTTGCCGGCGGTCGCTACCCCGTCGATGAGCGCCCGATTAAGATCGCCGCGCCCGCCGCGTTGATATTCCTCAATGGCGCGCGACACGATGTAGATACCATAGTCTTCGCCGAAACCAATTCCCAAGCTGATCACTGGCAACGTATTGACGTTGAGACCCACGTTCCAGTAGGCCATCAGCGCCATACCGAAGGTGTTCGACATGAGAACCACGCCGACGAACAATAGGCCCGCCATCAGCGAGCGAAAGCCGAGGGCGCAAAAAATCAATTGGGCGAGCAGCATCAACCCCAAGGTGATCTTATCAGAGCGAGCGATGACTTCATTGGCTGCGGCGAGCACACCGGCGTAGCCGCTGGCGAGCTTGAACTGAGCCCCTTCCAAAGGGTTCTGCTTGATAAAATCCGCCGCTCGGTCGATGACTTCGCGCAGCGTGTCGCCTTTGTGATCATAGAGAAAAAAGGTTATTCGGCCATGTTGAAAATTGTAGTTGACCCAACGGTCGAAGTCGCCGGGTTCACTGCCATGTTCGGACACCATTAAAATGCCACCGACTTCGTCGCTTGAACGCGGCAGCAAGCCCCAACGGGGATCGTTGTAATGCAAGACCGTATTGATCTGGCGCGTTAGGTCGACCAGCGAGTCGCTGCCACCGACATGCGGCGAGCGCAGCATGTAATGTTGAAAGTCTTCGATCTTTTCGAGCACCCGGGGCGATTTCATGGTGCTCTCGGTTGATCCCTGCACGATCACATAGAGATGATCGGTGCCCTGAAATTTTTCATTGATGTGGCGCACGCTCTGGTTGTATTCAGATTCAGGCCAGAGCAGCGACGAGCCGGGGCGCGAATCGCCGACCGTGAGAAATTGGTACCAGAAGGCGCTCCATAAAATGACCGCCGTGAAGCCGGCGATGATCACGAAGCGGCCTGACGGATGAACACAGAACCGGCCCATGTATCTTAGAGGCGTTTCGAGCCAATGGCCCTCGCCGCCCTTCGGCAGCCGGCGCGGCGTCGGAAAGTAGCAGCAAAGTATCGGATCGAGAATCACCACCGTGACGAGATTGCTGAGCACCCAGAAGCTGCCGGCGATCGCCAGCTTGGTAAGGATCGGCATCGGCGCGACGAGCAGAACGGTTAACCCGATGGCATCGGTGATTATGGATACGCTGCCTGGCATCATCAGACCCGCGGCTGATTCAATGGCGGCCGTTTCTTTGTCGCCGTAGCGCTCGAGCTCCTCAAAAAACCTTTCGCGAAATTGGATTGAGTGGCTGATCGTACGCGCCGCGATCAAGAACGGCACGACCAAAATCAATGGTTCGAAGTTGTATCCCATCAAAGCGGTGAAACCGGTGCCCCAGACAAAGGTGATCAGCGCCGACAGCGTCGGGATCATGACGCCATTTAGGTTGCGGTAATAAAGAATCAAAATACCGAGTATGCTCGCGCAGGTCAGGCCGATGATTAAACCGATGGAACGCAGATGATAATAAATCCAACCATAAAGAATCGGCTCACCGGCGGCGAACACGCGAGTGTTGGCATCTGCCAATTCTTTGATCGCCGTTTGAATCCGCCCGAACAGAGCGGCGTAATCAAGCCGCTCTTCGTGGAACGCCGCGGTGATGAGCGCTGCTTTGCCATCTTGCGACACCAATCGACCCACTATCGTTGGATTGGCGTAGACGGTATTGCGCAGCCGTTCGATTTCCTCGGCAGTGCGCGGCACGTTAGGCCACATGATCGGCTGGACCTCGATGCCCCAAGCTGTCGCCCTAACGTCCTTTACCTTTTGCCGCGCCAGGGAAAAAATCTGATAATTATTCGTGCCGGGCGTGCGCTCGATGATCTCGGTGAGCTTCTTGATTTTTTCCAGCACGGTGACGTTGAAAATGTCGCCATCGGTGACTTCGACGGAAAGCAGCACGACGTTGGCGCCGCCGAAGGTTTTCCAGAACTGATTATGGACTTGGATGTAAGGATGATCTTTCGGCAAGAGATCGCTGAAGGCGGTGTACATCTCGATCTTGAACGAGAAATAGGTGAAAACGACGGTTACCAGGACGATGATTGCCAAAATCATCGCGCGCTTTTTCACGATGAAACTTGCCGCATATCTCATGGCGCGCGGTCCGAATCCTTGGTTGAAGTGAGGCTGGTAATCTTAAGCCGCTTCCACGTGACACCGCCGTCTTCGGTGCGCAGAATGACGCCCCGGTTGCCAACGACTAAACCGAAGCCATTTTTTCCGAACGCGATGCCGTTCAAACTGACGCGAGGTAGCTCAGTTTTGGTCTGCTGCCACTGACGGCCATCGCTGGCCGATTCCAGCAAGGTGCCGCGTTCACCCGTAACCCACAAATGGCCATTCAACCTAGCCGCGGCAAAGAGATGATTGGCGCCTGTCAACCGGTTCTCCGCAGTTCCCTGGCGGATGATCTCCCATGGGTTGGCGGCGCGGGTTTTCAGCACCAGACCATCGAGCCCGAAGGCATAGCCGGACTCTACGCGGTCAAAGAGAAGCGCAAACAGATTGCGGCTTTCGCCGCTCGAGAATGAAACTTCGACTGGGCTTTTTTGCTTCACCCAGCTTTTGCCGCCATCGGCTGTTCGAAAAATAACGCCGAACTCTCCGGCTATCCAGCCGCGCGAGGCATCAACGAAGGAGACCCCGCTAAAGGTAAAATCACCAGGCACTAAGGTACTGGTCCACGACTTGCCGCCATTTTCCGTGCGCAAGGTGGTGCCGCGGCTGCCGACGATCCAACCGCGACTCTGATCGATCATCGCAAGGCCGAAGAGATGTTCTGAAGTATCGGACTGTTGTGCACGCCAGCTTTTGCCGCCGTCGGTGCTGTGCAGAATGGTGCCGAAGCTCCCCGCGATCCAGCCGTTCTCGGGGTTGATAAAGCGAACGCTGAACAAGGCGTTCTTTGTCCGGCTTGGTTGAAGTTCCCAAGTCAGGCCGCGATCCGGCGAGTGCAGGATCGTGCCATAATAACCAACGATCCAGGCGCGATTGTCGACGATGTGGACGCCGTAGAGATTCTCGTAGATCGAGGTGTCTTTGAGGGCGCTGGCGGCGTGAGCGCGAAACCCCAGCGTGACTAATTCCAAGACTAGCCCGGCAAGAAAAGCCAAAACGACGCGCATGAAAAAGTTAAACGAACAACCGACAACGGTGCAATGTGCGGTGCACCCCACTATTCGATAGAGCCGCCGCGCATGACGCTTTCGAGGGTCGCCAGACTGAACATGCTGGCCGGATATCCCTTGTTGTATGCGCGCGTCGAAGTCACGATCGTCGACCGGCCGTTCTGAACATTGACGATGGTCACGTCTCCCACCGACCAAACTTCCCTACCGTCTGGTAGTTTGACGGAGGTGAACATGCCGAATTGCTCCTTCCAGTATTCGCCTCGTTTATCCCAAATCAAGGTCCAGTGGGTATCGAAGGTGACCTTATTCAAATGCAACAGCTTCCGGGGATAACAATAGTTGGGATCCTTCGGCGTGACTTCCAGGACATAAGTGTCGACCAATTCCCATTTTTCATCGAGTGGCAGGTAATCGCCCTGTTTGCGATGAAATGGCAGAATTTCTTGACTGGTGTTCGCCAGCACTTTCTTTTCGCCGAGGAGCTTATAATTAAAGTCGGTGATCTTGCCGTTGAAGCTATTGATGTCATCGAGATTAAACTCGCTCGGTGCCAGCGTCTGGCAGCGTTGCGTCGTCGTCGCCCGCCGAATGCGCCGAATGCTCGGGATATAAATATAAAGATCGTCGGCCCGATTGGGATCGGCGTAGCGAATTTCCAAAGTCGTCGTGCCGGCGGCGTCGCGCGGATAGCTGTCGATGCGCAGTTGCATATAGTCGATATGCTCGTAGCCGGGAATGGCTGGACGAGGATCAATGGTATAGCGGGTTCTGGGAAACAAAAAGTAAGATACCAAATCAGCGCGCCGTTCCGCGCCATCTTTTTCGATGGCGGTGCGGATAATCTTACCGCCTTTGACCGCGCCGCCGGTTTTGTAGTCGTCGCCCAACCAGCGCCAGAAAAAATTCCACGCGAGTTTTGGGCCGATTTGCGGATCGCTCAATTCGAATTTTGGAAACGGCTGGCCCGCCACATAACCCAATAGCTCGCCGTTGGCGCCGAGGCGAACGTTGCCCGAGTGTTTCTCGGTCGCTTCGGTGTATTCCTTTATGTGGCGGTAGGTCTTGGGCGCTTTGATCTGCAGCGTGTGGCCGGCTTTGACACGATTCAAAAAGTTCTCGCCGACCATGCCTTGAATGCGCTGCCAATTATTAGGACCGACGCTGTCGCCGGGTTTAAGCTCGGCATCCGCGGCGTGGCTTGGCTGCGGAAAAAACACTAGCGCCAATAAAATTATAACTCCACTGACGCATACCGCACGAGTTCTATTTCCGATTTTCATCTTTAAATCTCCCGCCTCGCTTAGAACTGATAACGCAATCTTAGAAACACCGAATCTTTTTCAGCGAATAAACCCAGTGACTTAAATTTGTTATGGCCTCCGTAGAAAGCACCGACGAGGCTGATCTTAATCTTCTCGTTGCCCGGGGGCACGTAACTGATCGCAGGGTTCGCCGACCAGTAGCCGTCGGGATCGTAACCGACAAACACGTCCGGAAGAATCGTGTCGCCCAAGTATCCCGTGCCGACTCTGAAGGTGAGGAGAGTTGACACGCGGTTGATCTTTGATGACGTGGAAAAAGGATGGATGCCATCCTCATGATCGAAGATGATGTTTTGGAAGAGTTGAAAAGACAGGCTAAAAGCCCGCCAGGGATCGTCCGGGTGGAGGAAGGGGATCAGCGTTGTGCGGTCGAAGCCGAGGGCGTATCTCAGGGTATTTTTTTCCACCACTGCGGTAGGATATTTTGGATTAGCGCTTGCTCTGAGACCGAAGGCGCCGGGAAACATAGAGATGTTGTATGGCTTGTTCGGTAAGAAGGCGACTTCGCCCCTCATCGTCGTGTTGATAGGAATATCCATGAGATTGCCAACGGGATAGTTAAATTGCCCGGCGAAGACATTCATACGGTCATTGACCAAACGCATATTGGCCACGGTCGGAGCCAGTCCCAGCGTGCAGGCGATAGCCGCAGCGGCGCATCCTCGCCCCGTCACTTTGAAGACCATGTCGGTGGACAGGGGATTAAAACCCCAGATGTAACCGAGGGCAAAGCTTAATTTACCGACGCTATGGTTGAACCGAGTGCCGATCTTCCAGCTATCTCCTGCGTCTGGCAGTTCTCTGCTCGTGCTTGGGATAACCACGCAGCCGGCGCCGACGCATCCAACCGCTCTGATCGGATTGGCGAAGAGGTTGCCGAAACGATTTGTGCCGGCGACAATCATTCGTGTTTCGGGATGCGCCGACCACCTGCCGTATCGTACTTTCCGATCGCCGGTATCGTTGCTTCCGACGATCTCGTCGACCCGCTGTTGTGCTTCAACCCCGAAGCCTGGCATGGCGAAGAACTCTAAAATCGTGTTGCTCACCGGCCGAACCGTGTAAAGCGCTCGCAGGCCCCATAACGGAATCCTGGTTTCGTCGAGATTAAAAAGATTGGGCGCCGCGGGCGGCGAAAACCTAAGATCGTGCGGATTAATCAGGTCGAGCAATCTAACCCCATCCGTCTCGCCCCATGAGATAAATTGTCTACCCAGCCGGATTTTCAACTGATCGTGCGGCTGGAGGTCGAGCACCGCTTCCCAAGGTACGCCGCTGTATTCATCATAATAGGTGTTTGACAGGGGCTGCACCGGTCTGGCAGGGAAATAGGTCACTGATTGTTTACGGCTTTTGGCCTCGGCGCTATAGCGAATTTCTTTAACGAACCGCCATGAAATAAAAAACTTGGCCCAAGCGGTCATATCGACGTTGAACTCGGGTTGTACAGTGAGCCGCTGCATATCGAGCCGGTTTGAAGTATCAAAAAAATGAGAGCCGTGGCTGACCGCAAGTCCCGTCACGTTATCGACGAACCCGCTAAAAGAGACTTTCTCCTTGAGAAACTTTGCCCACTCATGTTCAATGACTGGCTCTTCAGCCGCTGAAGCCTGACCGGAGAGCAAAGCAAGCAATACGCTTCCCGCGATACCCAAAACAATCTTGTGATAGTTGAGTGCCATGAACTTCCTCCTGAGCGCTGAGTTATTTTTCGCCAGCGTTCGTGTTAACTCTTAGGAAATCATTCTGTGTTAGAAGTCCGGTAATGCTGAGCTACCTGCTAGAATTTGCGGCACAGGAAAGCTCAATTAAATTTCGTTTATATCGAAATATTATATATGTCAAGGAATATTTTAGGGGCGTTCATCTCAGCTGTATTACTGAGCGCTCCATTTCTGTCACCGGCGCTGTTTCCACTCGCGTGGTTCGCTTTCGTTCCGTTGTTCTTGGTTCTCAAACGGGCGGAGTCTTTACGCCGGGCGGTATTCTACGGCTGGCTGATGGGCTTGGCTGCCCATCTGATCGGTTTTCACTGGCTAACTTACACGATTAGCGCGTTCGGCGGCTTTCCCTATGCCGTAAGCATTATCATTTTCATCTTCTTCGCGGCCTTGCAGGCGCTGCAGATGGCGCTGTTCGCGCTGCTCGTGCGCACCATTGGTTTCGGGCCGCTGGGAATTTTTCCGTCGCTGTTTTGGGTGCCGCTGGAGTTTTTGTTTCCACTGTTGTTTCCCTGGTACCTCGCCAACTCGCAGGTTTCGTTCCTATGGGTTATTCAGAGCGCCGATTTGGTCGGACCCTATGGCACGGGGTTCAGTGTCATGTGGTGTAACGCGGCGATCTATCACGCGCTCGTCGCGCCCAAGCGCGAGCGGCTGGCTAATTTTCTGCCGCTCGCCTATGCCGCGCTGGCGTTGATCGTGTCGCTCATCTACGGTTATCAACGGCTCGAAGTCGTCGGCGAGGAAATCGCCGGCGCGAGGAAATTACTGATCGGCGTAGTCCAAGGTAACGTCGATATCGACATGAAATGGAATCCGGCTTTGGCCCAGCAGAACCTCGATCAGCATCGCAAGCTCACCGATGAATTGGGTGCCGTTCCGCTGGTGATTTGGCCCGAGTCGGCGATGGAAGTGACGGTTCCCGAAGATCTCCAGGTGTTGCCCATGGAACTGATGCCGCAGTTCAAAGCGGCGCGGGCTTCATTCATCTTCGGCGCCAAGAGCATTCGCGGCAAGCCAGGCCGGTCAGATATCAAAGCGTTCAACACGGCCTTCTTCACCGACGCCAAAGGCCGGATTTTAGCGCGCTATCACAAGCAGGTCTTGTTGGCGTTCGGCGAGTATTTGCCCTTCGCAAAAATTCTCTCGTTGCTTCCTGCCATGCCGTTTGCCGACGGGTTTACGCCGGGCGCCGGACCGGTAGCGTTTCATCTGGGCCGCGGCGTGCGGCTGGCGCCGCTGATTTGCTACGAAGACTTGATGCCGGAGTTGGCGCGCAAGTTCGTCAGCCAAACGCGCGCCAACCTGCTGGTCAATCTGACCAACGATGCCTGGTACGGCAAGTCCGTCGGGCCTTGGCAGCATCTGCACTTGGCCCAGTCGCGCGCCATCGAGACGCGCCGCAGTTTGCTGCGCGTCACCAATACTGGGGTAACGTCGCTGGTGAATGCCAAAGGCGAAGTCGTGAAAACGTTGCCAATGTTTACGCCGGCGACACTGCAAATCGAAGTCGACATTTTAAATGAGGAAACTTTCTATGTTCGTTTCGGCGACTGGTTTGCCTGGGGGATGACCTTCGTGGTATGCGGCATCGTTCTATTGCACGTGAAGCGAAGCTGGAAGAGAGAATGATGGGTATCGGCGCATGGCGTCTTCACCCAACCTACGAACTTTAAATTATCATGATTATTTAAAGTACCATTTTAAACCATCCAAGAGGGCTCCGGGTTGTGGTTCAGTTTGATTTCAACGCCGCATCGATGTGGGCAGGCCAGAGCCTGTCCTGAGTCAGTCGAAGGATGCCTGCCCTCCGAACGGGCAACCACATAGGGTTGCCCCTCCGCCTGATTACAGCGTAAATAAGGAATCATGCTCTACCTCTCTTATGCAGATACCGTTCGCCTCAATATTCGCATGACTGACGTGGTGCCCGCCATGGAAGAAGCGTTCCGCCGCGTCGGCAACGGCCAAGCGGTGGTCGCGCCGCGCGTGCGCGTGGTCGATCCGCCGCTCGAGAAAGACAGCATGGGCAAGGGCCGGCCGTGGGTGCGCGATTTGCGAATTATCCCCGGCGCTATCGAAGGGCTCGGCTACGGCGTCCGTCTCGGCGCGTCGCTGCGCCGCCAGGCCGGTGGCGTGCTTTTGGTCCTCTTCGACTGGCAGACCATGGAACTCGCGGCGCTGATCTCCGATCATTTGGTCCACGCGGTGCGCAGCACGGCGCCTTGCGGCGTGATGGCGAAATATCTCGCGCGAGAAGATGCATCGACTTTGGCGCTCATCGGCTCTGGCCGGTTGGCCCGCTGGGCCGCCGAAGCGGTGTGCGCCGTGCGGCCGATCCGCGATCTGCGCGTCTGGAGTCCGACGCCAGCCCATCGGCGGGAATGCGTCGAGTATTTGCAAGCGCGTCTCGGTGCTTCGATCAAAATTCGCGAAGTTGAAAATAGCGAAGCGGCGATCCGCGGCGCCGAGATTGTCACGACCGCGACTAAGTCGCTCGAACCGGTCATGAAAGGCGAGTGGTTGTCGCCCGGTTGCACGGTCTTGTGCAACACGCCGGAAGAGGTGGATCAGGCGACTTTTTTACGCGCCAAGATCATCACGACTTACAACGACGGCATTCTCACCCATGTGCCGCCGTACCATTCGCTGGTTGAGTTAGTGGAATCGGGACAATTGAGCGAAGCGGATTTCTCAAGCGAGTTGGGCGACATCGTCGCTGGTAAAATTCCGGGGCGAACCAGTCGAGATGAAATTATCGTCGGCTTGAATCCCGCGTTCGGCATTCTCGACGTGGCGACGGCGGAGTTTGTCTACCGGCGCGCGAAGGCGATGGGGGTGGGGATGGAGTTGGAGGCGTAGGGGAGAAGATTGGAGTGGTGGAGTATTGGAGGGTTGGAGTGATGGGTATCGGACCTTATCTCGGAATATCTCCCGCAAAGACGCAAAGGCGCAAAGTTCGGATAGGTATTTATTCTTACCTTCGCGTCTTTGCGCCTTTGCGGGAGTCGATTCCCCTTACCGCGGCGCGAACACCAGAAAATATTGGTGCGGCAGGAAAGTGTGCTCTTTACTGAGACGGAAACCGTTGGGTTCCATCTGCTTGATCAAGTCCTCGCGGGCAATTTTCATTTGCAGGGGCGGGCCGAAGGGAAGTTCTTTTTTGTGGAAGTCGATCATGACCACTTCGCCGCTGGGTTTGAGCATCTTCTTCATTAAGGAAAGATACTTCGTCTGATTCTCGACGTGATGCCAGACGTCGCAGATGAAAAAGCGATTGACCGACCGATCCGGTAGTAGCGGGTCGTCGTTGTCGGCGAGGATGGTGACGACATTTGTCGTCTTGGTTTCGCGGATACGCCGATTGACGTGGCGGATCATGTCGGGGCTCACGTCGACGGCGTAGACTTTGCCTTTGTCGCCGACAAAATGCGCCAGGCGAAAGCTGAAGTAGCCCGAGCCGGCGCCGATGTCGGCGATCACTTCGCCTGGTTT
>CAYZJE010000515.1:0-6803 GCA_964478485.1 uncultured Syntrophobacter sp.
GTCTGATCGTCTTGCCTTGGTAAAAGGGCGTTTGCGCGTGCAGTGGAGCGCGGCAGAAGAATAAGACCGATAGGACGACTAGGACCAATGTGAATCTTTCGCGCATTTTTTCTCCCTGTGCAGTGGTCGGGGGCTTATCCGTCGCCCAGTAGTTTCTTCATCCGCGCCACCACGTCTGGCGGCGTGGCCATCACGTCTCTGGCGAGGGATTCCATCTCATCGTACCAGGTCGGATCGATTTCGAGCTTGCGCCTTTCGGCTTCGGCCAAGAACGCCGGATCGGTCAGGGTCTGCTTGAAACTGTCGCGTAGAAGTTTCATCCGGTCCGCCGGCACTCCTGGCACGGCGACAATCGGCCTGCCGAAATCGCCGGATGCCAGAATCACTTTCGCCAGCTTTCTGCCGGCTTCGCTGGTTTTATAGCGATCCATCAACTCGTAGATCGTCGGCGTGGTCTTGATGCGCGGGTCGCGCTTGAGTCCGGTTTGGATGATGATGTTGACGAAGTTTCGTTTACCCCAGGAAATAAATGGCTCGCGCGCGTGGAACGCGGTGATGGTGAAGGCGCGGCATTGTAACTCGCCGCGCTCCACCGCCAAGTCGATGTCTTGCCCGGATTGATAACCGGAAACGATGTCGAACTTCGAGCCGAGCACTTCTTCCATGAGCTTCGGCATGTAGTAACCCGTCGACGCGATGCCGGTGGAACCGCATTTGGGCGCGCTCTTGGCGTTGCGCACGTCGTCGACCGACTTGTAGGGCGTGTCGGCGCGCACGTACATGAG
Source organism: uncultured Syntrophobacter sp. (assembly GCA_964478485.1). Taxonomy (GTDB): domain Bacteria; phylum Desulfobacterota; class Binatia; order UBA9968; family UBA9968; genus DP-20. The sequence continues at coordinate 786 of CAYZJE010000515.1, forward strand.
ATGGTTCGAAGTCACCGTGCTGCCGATCCACGGCATCTTCGCCCAATCATATTTGGCCTCCGGTTTCTTGAGCAGTTGGTCGAAATAAAGCGCGGGATAGATCGCGCCCAGAGTGAGGCCGTCCGGTTTGGCGTTGTTGTATACTTGATTTGCGGCGATCAGGGAGGCCACGCCCGGAACGTTCTGAATGATAATATTGGGGTTGCCGGGAATATGTTTGGGCCAATATTCCGCTAGCAACCGTGGATAGAGATCGTAGACATCGCCGGCCTTGGTGCCGACGATGATCTGAATCGTCTTGCCCTGATAGAAAGGCGTCTGGGCAATGGCTGCGGTGACATTCAAGAAGAGCAACGCGACGGCGATCAGAGCTTTCTTCATGGGAAAACCTCCTCGGATCGAATGGGCTATTTGGCTCGACTCTGCCACAACCGAAGTCTTAGTCAACTGGCAGGTCGCTGAAAAATCCCTATCGGAGTCCTTCGACGATGCTCAGGACGAACGGAGGAATTGATTTCATTGATGATTTTCCGTTCTGCTGAGCCTGTCGAAGCATGAGGCTCTCGAAGCATTCCGAAGAGTTTTTTTAGCAACGTACTAGTTTGCCAAAACCTTTTTGACTCTGGCGATGACTTCCGCCGGTTGCTCGAGAATTTGTTTGGCGAGCTTCGCCAGATTCTCGCCGCTCTCGGGATCGACGTCCATTCGTTGTTTCTGCGCTTCGGCGAGTAATTCCGGGTCTTTCAGCGATTGGTCGAAGGCCCGCCGCAGGGCGCGCACGCGGTCGGGCGGGACGCCGGGGCCGGCGACGATGGGCCGGCCAAATTTTTCCGCGGCAAGAATGACATCGGCGACGCGCCGGCTGTTTTGCGGCACCTTTTCCTTGTCGAAAATTTCAAAGATCGTCGGCACGTCGGGCATTCTTTCGTCGCGCTTGTCGCCACTAAACAGCAACAGCCGGACGAAGTTTTTTTTCTGCCAGGAAAGAAACGGCTCGCGACCGAAATAGGGCGACGCGGTCATGCCGCGGCAGACCACTTCGCCTTTTTCGACGGCGATATCGATCTCGGCGCCGCCGGGATAGCCCATGACGGTGGTGATCTTGAGCGGTGGCAAGGTTTCCTCGAGCATTCTTGCCAGGGTGAAATCCGAACTGACGGTGCCGGTGGAGCCGCATTTGGGCGGCTCTTTGGCATTCTTTACGTCTTGAATGGTTTTAAAGGGCGTGTCGGCGCGCATGTAAAAGATCATCGGTTCGCGCACCGGCGAGCCGATCCAGTTAAACTTGCGGATATCGAACTGGGCCTCCTTGCGGCCGATTAAATTATCCAGATAAATGGCATTGCTCGGGAAGCCTATGGTCAAGCCATCTGGCTTGGCCACGCCGTAAATGAAATTGGTCGCCACGATCGATCCCGCGCCGGGCATATTTTGTACCACGAAGCTCGGATGGCCAGGGATAAATTTGGGCATGTAGCGCGACAACAGCCGCGCCCAGCGGTCATAAAAACCGCCGGTGGTGAAGCCGACGACCACTTTGACCTGTTTGCCTTGGTAAAAGTCGGCTTGGGCCCGAAGGTTAGAACTCGATGCCAGAACAAAACATAGCGCAAAGAAAGATTTGATCATAATATGCTCCCAATCATGGATTAGCAGGTTACTGGAAAATCCCTATCGGAGTCCTTCGACGTGGCTCAGGACGAACGGAGGAATTGATTTCATTGATGATTTCCGTTCTGCTGAGCGTGTCGAAGCATGAGGCTCTCGAAGCATTCCGAAGCTTTTTTCAGCAACCTGTTAGACGACAAGACGGCCGGCCCAATGCACATGGTATTTATTCGAGAATCTGTTTCACCCGCTCGACGACATCGCGCGGCTGATTCATCAGCTCTTTCATCAATTCTTGCAGCTCTTCGCCCGGCGTGTGTTCCATGTCCATCTGCGACTTTTTCGCTTCGTCAATCAAGCCTGGGTCGCGCATCGCTTGGGCGTAAGACTCGCGCAGCAGTTTGATGCGCTCCGCTGGCACCCCTGGTCCGACAACCATAGGCCGGCCAAAATCGCCGCTCGCCAGCACCATGCGCGTGACCGAGCGCATGATTTGCGGCGTTTTATATTGGTCCATCAGCTCGAACAACGTCGGTGCATCGCCCATGCGTGGATCGCGCTTCGGTCCGCTTTGGAGAATATGCCGGTCGAAGCCCCGTTTATGCCAGCCATCGAAGGGCTCGCGGCCAAAATGGGGCGGGATGTCCATGCCGCGGCAGACGATCTCGCCGCGTTCAACCGCGATATCGATCTCGCTGCCGCCTTGATATCCGGTGACCGTGTTCATCTTCGCCTTGAACGCTTCGTCCATTAGCTTGGCGAGCAGATAGCCCGTGCTCGCGGTTCCCGTCGAGCCGCATTTCGGCGGTTCTTTCGCTTGAATGATGTCGGTGAGGGTTTTGAACGGACTGTCGGCGCGAAAATAAAGCATCGTCGGAGCCTTTTCCTGGGTGCCGATGAAGTCAAACTTACGCATGTCGAATTTTACTTCTTTACGGCCGACGACTTGATCGAGGTAGAGACTGTTAATCGGGACGAGCAACGTCAGACCGTCGTTCTTGCTTAGATTGTAGACATAGTTCGCCGCGATCACCGAGCTCGCTCCCGGCATGTTTTGCACCAGAAAGCTCGGGTTGCCCGGAAGATATTTGGGCATGTAGCGCGACAGCAATCTCGCCCAACGATCGTAAAATCCACCGGGCGTGAAGCCAACGATTACCCGGACGGTTTTGTCTTTGTAAAATGGCTCGGATTGAGCCCCATCGACCTTCGCACCGATCGAAACGAGCAAACCGCACATGAGGAGGGCGTTAACGATCGGCTGTTTAAGTATCATGCGCACAACCTCCTCAGCTCCGCTTTAAGGATGTCGTTGGGGAAATGAAAGGTTGCTGGAAGAGCCGGGTGATGCCCGCTCGCTGACCAGCGAATGCACAGGGATCGAATCAAAAAATCGCCGCGAGTTTAAGCTATAAATCTACGCCAAACCTAACCATGTCTGGATCGCGCCGTCGGGGAAAGGCAGGTTAAGTAATCTAACAAACAGGAAATAATAAAAAACGAAAGCGAACGCGGTCAGGGTCACCGATAGCAATAGCTTCTCTTTGCCTTGGAAGTACATGTAGGAGAAAGTGATGACCGGGATCGTGACCGAAAACCCGACCAACCAACAGCCGAAGAAAAACCCAAAGAACCAGGAGAACGTGGTGACGGTGCGCTTAAACGCAAGTGCCGGTTCGACGGTTTTCGTCGCTTGAAAATCCATCGGCGTGACGTTGTCATCCGGCTTAGGTTCGATGCCTTTCAAATCCAGGATCACTTGAATGAGCGCCAAGATGATCATCGGAATACCGATCGTAAATGGATACAGCCGGGCTTGCATGCGCCAATCCTGTGCCAGGTAAACGAAAACGCAGAAAAATATCAGGGCGCAAAGACTAAAAAGTGCCGCCGGTCTAAGTTTCAAGGGAAGCTCCTTCCTAACTATTCCATCCGTAGAGCCTAATAGCGTTGTTACGCATGATCTTTTCTTTTTGTTTGTCCGTAAGGTCTTTACGTCCGTTAACCGTAGAAGTCATGTACGGAAAGCCACCGTCCCAATGGGGATAGTCGGAAGCGAACAAAATGACATCTTCGCCGACTTTTTCCAAACAGTAGGGCAGGGTGCTTTCTTCGGGCTCGGTGGCGTAGAACCAGTTGCCGCTTTTCATATATTCACTCGGTTTCTTTTTGAGCAGCGGCGCTTCGCACTGGCGTTTTTCCCATTCTTCATCCATGCGGTCCATCCAATAGGGCGTCCAACCGCAACCGCACTCTAAAAATGCCACGCGCAAATTGGCAAACTTTTCCGGCACGCCGCCGTACATCAACGCTGCGCAATCTAGCAAAGTTTCAAAGGGCCGTCCAATGGTATGGCGAAATAAAAAGGTATCGAAGCGGATCTCGCCGGCCGGGCCCTGACGCGAGTTGTGAATCAACAGAGGCGCATTGAGTTCTTCCAGCTCGCGATAAATGGGCCAAAACTGAGGTTGGCCGATGTGTTCTTTTAAGCCGAAGGTGCCGACGGTGATGCCGGCCAAGCCCAGTTGGCCGATCGCTCGTTGGGTTTCCTTGCAGGCCGCGTCGATGTCTTGAAACGGCACCAGGCCGACGGCCTTCAAGCGCGGGCTCTCGGCGCAAACACTCGCCACCCAATCGTTGTAACCGCGGCAGAAGGCCGCGGCATAATCTTTCTCCGGCAGTTGAGTTACGGCAAATCCGCCGGTGGGAAAGAGCACGGATATATCGATCCGTTCCTTGTCCATGTCCCTGAGCCGGGTGGGCACATCGTCGACGCGCAGGCCGAGTTTGCCGTACATGCTGGAATCCCAGACGTCATTGGGCAGCAGCGATCCCTGGCGGCGGCAGTAGGGTTCGGCCATGAACCTACGAAGCTCCGCCTCGCGGTCCCGGACATGGCCGTCGGCGTCGATCACTTTCACGTTCGCCAAGTTTGGGCTCGACATTGCAGTCTCCCTCGATCACTAATTTCGCGGTTCTTCTAGCTTCCATATGAATCACCGCAGAGGCGCGGAGGACGCGGAGTAAAGAGTTTTTGATAAGAAATTACTCCAAACTCTGCGAACTCTGTGCCTCTGTGGTGAATACGCCTTCCAGGAAACCCAGAAGAGCCAGTTTTTCCAATATCGCATATCATAGCCCGATTCGGCGGGTCAACGATAAACGTTCATTGCTCTTTTGTTGGTGGTGCAAGTTGTGCTATGGACCGAAGTGAAGCGTTGCCGCGATGCTATTACCTGGGATTGGACAATTTCGATGGAATTTCGATTTTTACCTGAGGAAGAAGAGTTACGTAGGGTGGTCGCTGAGTTTGTCCAGGAGGAGCTGAAGCCTCTGGAGCCCGATTTCGAGCACGCGCCGGACATCTTTGAGGGCAGCCGCTGGAAGAGCCGGGTTAAGTCGAGCCAGGACCTGGAAATTCAGCGCTACCTGAAATTCATGGAGGAGCTGGAGCAACGAGCGACAGACAAAGGGCTCTGGCACCTCGACGTGCCGAAAGCCTACGGCGGTATGGAAGTCAGCAACGTGGCGATGATCGCGGTTACCGAAGAGCTAGAAAAAAGTTTCATTCCTTTCGAGTTCGGCAACCATGTGTCGAATATTCTTTTCAACTGTACCGGCGAGCAAATCGACAAGTATCTCTGGCCCTGCATCCGCGGCGAGAAAACTTCGGCATTCGGCTTGAGCGAGCCGGCGTCCGGCGCCGATCCGTCGATGATGCAAACGACCGCCGAACCGGACGGCGACTATTTCACCATCAACGGCACGAAGATGTTTCCGACCTTCGCCGACGTTGCTGACTTTGTCCAGTTGTTCGCCCGGCTGCCGGGCACCAAAGGACGGGAAGGCGTCACGTGTTTTCTGATCGATACCGGCACGCCGGGCTACCTGGTCGTGCGCAGCATCGCGACCATCGCCGGCACCGAGCCTTGTGAGTTGGTCTTTGAAGACTGCCGGGTGCACAAGTCGCAAGTTCTGGGCGAGGTGGGCAATGGCTGGGCGCTCAATCAGGCATGGTTGGGCGCGCGCCGCTTTCAAGTAGGCATTCACGCTCACGGCATGGCCCAGCGCGTGCTGCGCGTGCTGGCGGAGAGCTTACGCCATGATTCCCACGAAGCCGACAAATTCGTCGGTACCATTGGCTACTTTCTCGGCGAGCTCGAAGCGCTCAAGACGCTAACTTATACCGCCGCCTGGCGCGCCGATCAGAAGTTGGATGTCCGGCTCGACGCGGCCAAAGTGAAACTGTTCGGCACTGAGTTGGCGCATAAAGTGATCGACTTCGCTTTGGAAGCCGCCGGTCCGGCGGCGCTGCGCAAACAGCATGTCATCGCCCGGGCGTTTCGCCACGCGCGGGCGCGACGCATCGTCGAAGGGCCGTCCGAGGTGCAGCGCCACATCATTCAGCGC
>CAYZJE010000516.1:0-1923 GCA_964478485.1 uncultured Syntrophobacter sp.
ACGAGTCTCACTTCGAAGACATCGAAATTGAGCTAAATCCGATCCGCGACATGGCGGCCTCCGCGCTGCAGCCGACCCATGGGATCATGTTTCGCACTGCGTCACCGACTCATTTGAGCAGCTACCACCCCGCGCCGAGACGGCAATACGTGATCACGCTGTCGGGACAAGTTGAAATCGAAACCGGCGACGGCACAATTCGACGCTTCGGAGCTGGCGACGTGATGCTCGCCGATGACACCACCGGCCGCGGTCATATCACCCGAGTCGTCGGCGGCCAACCGCGCCGCTATCTTTTCATTCCGCTGAAATAGCCATACTGCTAGGAAAGCGAACGACAGAGTGTCGATCGAGGTGTGACCCTGGAGGAACGAAGGCATCAGCGCTAAGGTTTCAATTTGTGCGCGGCGCTTGGCACGATGTTTGACCTGTTCGCTGCTGATCGCAAAGGCAACTCGCCCGCTGGCATCTTCAAGGCACAACTGCTTTGCCTTCGTTCCGGAAGGGTTGCACCTTGATCGCATTTTAACCGCAAATAATCCGGGATAGGAATCTCCCCTCTGTGTGAACATAACCGAGCCAAATTCACCCACGTCGGCGCAACCGGATCGTCTGTCCGTCGCCATCGTCGCCTGTTCCAACTTAATGCCGTCGATGATGGTGGCGACCTTGGGCATCGCGTTGCCGGAAATTCGCCAAACTTTTTCGCTCTCTGAAGTCGCGGCAGGCAGCTTGTTCTCAGTGATGATGATGATCGCGGCAATCACCAGCGCCGTCGCCGGCCGTCTGGCGGACAAATTCGGCCGCAAACGCGTGCTGATCACCGGCTTGAGCTTGCTTTCAAGCGGGTTTGGCCTCGCGGGCGCAAGCAGCCATCCGGTTCTATTCTTTTGGTTCCTCGCCGCGACCGGCATCGGCTACGGTTTCACCCCGCCGTCGCTTTACGCCATCATGGCCGACCTGCTGCCGCACCGCCGCGGACTCGGCGCGAGCCTGGTTTCGGTGACCTACGGCATCGGCGGCGCCATCGGCGCCGTGCTGGCGAGCCGCGTCACAGCGGCCTTCGGCTGGCGCGCCGCGTTCATCACCGTCGGCGTCATCGCGGCGGCGAACATGCTGCTGCAATTAATCTGCATACGCGACGCGCCAGCGACTCGCGCCATCGCGCGCTCCGGTTCGTTTCGCGCCGCCCTGTCATTGTCCATTCTCATTCTCGCCCTCGCCGAATTTCTTGGCGGCTCGGTCTTCTGGGCGTCCGCCGCGTGGACGCCAACGCTACTGCGCACGGCGAAGCGGTTGAGTCTGGCGGAAGCCGGCTGGATCATGAGCGTGCTCAGCGTCGCCAACATGTTCGGCTCGTTTTGTCTGGGAAATTTGTCCGACAAATTCGGCCGCAAAAGAGTCATCGCGCTGAGCGCCTTTCCCGCCGCGGCCGCGGCGTTTGTGCTTTTCCATTGGCTGCAAGCGCCGCTGGCGCTGGCAATCGGCATTGCTATCTTTGGCGTGATCAAAGCCTCGGTGCCGGCGCTGGTCGTCGCCATGGCGCAGGAGACCGCGCCGCCGGGCAACGCCGGCACCGCTAGCGGCATCATCATGTCGCTCCACTATTTCGCCGGTGTCGTCGCCCCGCTGATCGTCGCCCAGATCATCGCCGCCACCGGCGACATCGTGATGGCGATGATCTTCACGACGTCGGTGCCGCTCATTCTCTACGGCTGTCTGATCGGCGCCGTGCGCGAACGAAGTCGGTAAGATTTTATTCACCACAGAGAACCTAGCGCGGCACAGCCGCAACTGAAGAAGATTGGCCGCAAAGAACGCAAAGGTCACAAAAGGGGCGTAGGGGCGACCGGCTGGTCGCCCTTGGGATCGGCGGCGCAGGAGTTTGCGCAGGCTGCGCAAATATCGAGCTATAGTAGTACA
>CAYZJE010000517.1:0-10252 GCA_964478485.1 uncultured Syntrophobacter sp.
TATGGGCATGCTCAAACTCGACGCGGTGGTGCACTGGTCGATCCCGGTAAATAATCTGGAAGAGTCGGAAAAGTTTTACGGCGAGATTCTTGGTTTGGAACATGTCGGGCGGCTGGCCAATTCGCCGATGTCCTGCTTCAAACTGGGCAACCACAATATTCTACTTTGCAAGCGCAAAGAACCGATCGTCAGGACCGTCGAGCAGGATGGCCGCTTGCATCATGCCTTCGATGTCAGTGCCGAGATGTTCAACAAAGCGTGCAAGCTGTTTCACGAGCTTGGCATCAAGATTCACGAGCCCGTGGATTACCGCCCCGGCGGGTTTTTTACCGGCCGCCAGCTTTTCGTGCTCGACCCGAGCGGCAACCGGATCGAACTGCGCGATCAGAGTTGGAAACCCGGCATGCCGACGCTGACCTATGAGGAGATTGTGGGGTCGTGATCGTGCCTTCACATTATCCCTTTGTCCCATTGCCGGACCGTGGAACGCTGCGCTTTCCCAACGGCGCGCAGTTGGCGCTGATCATTACGATCAACAGCGAATTTTGGGAACCGTTTCGGCCGGGGCAGAAGGAGCCGCTGTTCACTGGCGGGCCGATGACGATTCCCCATGCGCTGGCGGGCGACGTGCTCGATACGGCGAACTGGACTTGGCGCGAGTATGGGCAGCGCGTTGGAATTTGGCGCATGATCGATATGTTCGACAAAGCCGGCGTCAAGCCTTCTTGCACGATCAACGGCATGACGATGACCGAGCGGCGGCGCATCGTCGACGCTTGCAACGAACGCGGCTGGGAGCTGGTGCCGCATAATTGGGCGCAGAACGATTTGCTCACCTATTACGCGCACAAGCCGGAGGAAGAGCGCGCCGTGATTCGGCGCACGCTCGATACCTACGAGAAAGTTGTTGGTCGTCCCGCGAAAGCATGGTTGTCTTCGGCTATCCGTGGCACTGTGCACACGCCGGCGTTCTTGAAAGAGTTCGGTGTGATCGCTTACTGCGACTATCTAAACGACGATCAGCCCTATCTCATTCACACCCAACATGGCCCGATCGTCTGCGTGCCTTATTCCAATGACATCAACGATTTTAACTTATTCGCGCGCGGTGGCATGTCGGTGTCGGCCGGGTTGGAAACTTTGAAAGTTTGCTTCGATCAACTTTACTTCGAAGGCGCGGTGACCGGGCGCATCATGAACGTGGGTCTTCATCCTCACGTGATGGGCCAAGCGCATCGGATCGGCGCGCTGCGCGAGTTTGTCGAGTATGCGCGCTCGCGCGACAAAGTTTGGTTCCCCAGCCGGGAGGAGATCGCGAGTTGGTATATGACTGTGCATGAGACGCATATCCCAAGCGGCGAACCGCGTAAGGGGTGAAGGGGTGAAGGGTGAGGAGTGAGGGGTTCCAGATAAGAAGTTAGGAGAGTATGCAATGCAAACTGAGCGTTACGATTACTCGCCAATTGTCAGGCGTAAACCGTTTAAGTGGCCGAACAATGCGCGGGTAGCGCTGATGGTGGCGCCGAATATCGAGTTTTTTCACGTCGACAAAGTGATTCCCGGCGCGGCGAATTCGTCGTTGCCCGACGTGACCGGCTACGCGCTGCGCGATTACGGCTCGCGCATCGGCGTGTTCCGCATGATGGATGTGCTCGACAAGCACGCCATCCGGGCGACTGTGCTGCTCAACGCCGATGTCTGCGCACACCATCCGGCGATTATCGAAGAGGGCAACAAGCGAAAATGGGAATGGCTCGGCCACGGCGTGACCAACAACATTCGTATGAATCAGTATCCTGCCGACGAAGAGCGCGCCATCATTCGGCAGATCCGCGATACGATTGCGGCAGGGACCGGCAATGCGCCGCGCGGTTGGCTCGGGCCGGGCGGCGGCGATGAGAGCCCCAACACGCTCGATCATTTGGCCGCGGAGGGATTCGATTACGTCTGTGACTGGGGTTTTGACGATCAGCCCTGCGCGATGCGGGTGAAGTCCGGGCGCATGATCGCGATTCCCTATCAGCAAGGCCTAAACGACATCCGGGTGATCTTCCAAGGCGGCCACACGCCGGAGGATTGGTTGCAGATGGTCTGCGATCAGTTCGATACCTTGTACGCCGAGGGCGCGACGCAGGCGCGGGTGATGACGATCCCACTGCACCCATTTGTCATCGGCCTGGCGTTTCGGGTCAAGTATCTCGACTTGGCGTTGCAATATATCGGCTCCCATGATGGCGTGTGGAAAGCGACGGGAGCGGAGATCGGCGATTATTATTTCGCCAACTATTATCAGAAACCTTAACCTCGGAGGCAAAGATGAAATTCAAAACATCGCTTGCGGTTCTCTTGGTGTTATCGTTTGCTCACTTCGCTCCCGCCGCCGACCGGGTGATCATCGGCAACGTGTCGCGCACGGTGGAGCAGTTGCCCAACTATGCGGCGACCGACAAAGGCTTCTTCACGCAAGAGGGGATTCAAGGCGATGTCGTTCTGATCGGTTCAACTGACACATTGATCCAGGCGCTGATCGCCGGGCAGGTCAACGTCGCCATCGTCGACCCGTCGGCGGCGATCAACGCGGTGGAGCGCGGCGCGTCGCTCAAAGTCATCGGCGGCACGGTGCCGATCGCGGCTTACACGTTGGTCACTTGTCCGAAGTATAAAAGCATTAAAGAACTAAAGGGCACGAACATCGGTGTCGTCAGCTTGGTTTCCGGCAGCACGATTTTCTTGCGCGAAATGCTCAAGGCTGAGGGACTAGAGCTCAACAAAGATTACACGATCATTCAAAACGGCCCTACCGGCCAGCGGCTTGCTAGCTTAAGAACTTGCAGCACTTCGGCGACGATGTTGCTCGGCGGCGATCTGCCGCGCTCACGTGAGCTTGGTTTCCTCGAAATCGCGCGATTGTCGGATTACATTCCCAACCTGCAATTTCACAGTTTGATCGTCGATGGCCGCTGGGCGGAAGCCAACAGTCAATTGACGGTGCGTTATCTGAAAGCGATGGTGCGCTCGATGCAATGGGCCCACGCCAATCGCGAGCAAGCGGCGGAATTGGTTTCGAAGCGCACGGGGATTCCACTCAAGTTCACGCGCGTCACGGTCGACGAATATCTCTCGCAGGGCATCATCAGCAAGGATGGCTCGGTGAACCGCGAAGGATTTCAGCGGCTGATCGACCTGATGGGTGAAAGATTGTTTAAGAGTAAACCCTACCCCGCGCCGGAAAAATATCTCGACATGAGTTATCTCAGACGCGCGCAGCAGGAGTTGGGTATTGCCGCGGCGCGCTGAGAAAACATCTCGCGCGCAGGCGTCAAAAATCTTCCGATCATTCTAGGAGTGATGATGAATCGCAGTTTGCTTCAAAGTTCTCTCGTGCGAGTCGCTGCATTTGTCATCCATGGTTTCTCTGCCGATTCAATTTTCGCTCAAGAAGGCTGCAAACTTCGACCGGGATCACCGTGCGGCGCAGTTTTATGGCGCAGCGACGCGACACGGTGACCAATTACGTCAAGTCGATTCTCGAAGCGACGGCACGCATCAAGAAGGACAAAGCCTTTGCCTTCGACATGATGATGAAGTATTTCCGCACCAAGGACAAAGAGATGATGGATGAGACTTACGAAGTTTCCGTGACCAAGTATTTAAAGCGAGTGCCGAGTCCAACGCCGGAATCGTTTCGCAAGATCATCGACGAGCTTTCTCAAATCAATGCCAAAGCGAAAGGCCAGGACCCAAAGCGATTCTACGACGATAGTATTCTGCAAGAGCTGGAGAAAAGCGGTTTCATCAACGCGCTCGATCGTTAGCCCGTTACCACCGCTCAGTTCAGCGCCGGCAAGTCTTCGAGAGCGGCGACTTGGATCATGTCGGTCTTGGATCCCTTCATGCGATCCAACTGCACATCGGCTTGGTGCAAAAGCTCGGCGATGGTTTTGGGCGGTTTCGAGCAGGCCACCGCGCTAAAGAAGAAGGTCAACGGGTGCGAAGCTTTACGGCGCTCTTCGTCGAGCGCGTCGCGAACGCGCTGGAGAACCGCATTGGCCGACTCCGATGTCGTGTTGGGCAAGAAAACCGAGAAGGAAGTTCCGCCCATACGGCCAACCAGGTCCGGCCGAGGAACATGCTGCTTGATCGTTTGGGCGATCGCGCTCAGCATCTTGTCGCCAGCCGGATAACCGAAGCGGTAGTTTACCGTTTGCAGACCGGCTACATCGATTGTCGCCAGGGTCATCGGTTGCGCGCCGAACGCATTATGGATTTCGATGGCGGCCAATTCGTAGAACGCCTGGCCATTCGGTAATCCGGTCAGAAGATCGCGGGCCGCTAGTTGCGACAAGTCGTCGAACTTGGCGCGCAGCTGGGCTTGCATGATGGCGCAGGACACAAACAAGCCGGTGCGCATCAGCAGGTTCCAAAAATCGCCCCAAGTTTGCGAGTGGATGCCGTAGGGAACACTATGCCCAGCGAACCAAGCGAGGGACACCCAAACGGCGACGAAGATGCCGCTGTTGCGGGAGATGAACCAACTGCAGAGAAACACCGGCAGTAAATAGAGCAATAAGAAATCGACCGCACCACCGCTCACAACGCTGACAAAAGACAATACATTGGAGAGCGCAAGCGCAAACAGAACGATCGTCACCTTGCGAAGGCGCGCTATAAAGGCCGCAAGTTCCTTAATCATACAAAAACTCCCAAGCTAAACGTCATTGAGTATAAATTGTAAGAGATCGGCGCTTTTGGATCAATGTTTTTTTTACAGCGTCATCATGTCCGGTTTTCTTGCTGAAGGCAGGCCCTTTACGCATTCCGTTGCCTATCAGGTCCGCGCGCAGGGGCAAGCGCGGCGGCGCGAGATTGTGTGTGAGCTTAAAGGCGGGATGTTTGACGATCAACTTTTTCACGAAGTTCGGCGCACCATCGAGCCTGAATTTGTCGGCACCGCGGCGCGGACCAACGGCGTGTTAAATCGTTTTTACGTTTTACCTCCCGGTACGCCGAGGGATCGCGTTCGAGTATTGCGCAAAGCATTTCTCGACACCATAAAAGATCCCGAATTCATCGCCGACACGCAGCGGGCGAAGCTCGATCTCGATCCGATCGACGGTGAAGAGATTCAAAAGCAAGTGCGAGAGTTATTTAAGTTGGAGCCGGCCTTGGTGGCGAAAATGAAGGAGATATTGAAATAAACTTTTCGCAACCGCGCAGCCAAGTTGCCTGATGCCGGCAAGTTGGCTGCGCTGCTCCGTTTGGAAGGTCCTCTAGTCACGAGACTGAAAGATATACTAGAATAGCCTCAGTGGATTTAGCTAAGGTTATCATTTCGATCCTTTCGTTGGTGGTCTTTTCGGGGAATTTAGATTTCGCCCAAAGTCAGGAAGTCGAAGAGAAAACAGCGCCCGAGCCGTTTGTCGAACCGAGCCAGCCGCGCGCGCCGTCAGTTTCGGCGGAAACGGGGTTGGCGAGCTTTTATCACGCGGTGTTTCACGGCCGGCGCACGGCGAGCGGCGAGGCGTTCAACCGGCACGCTCTGACGGCGGCGCATAAAACCTTGCCCTTCGGCACCTTCGTGCGCGTGATTAATCTGCGTAACGATCGGAGTGTGATCGTCCGGGTCAACGACCGCGGGCCGCTGCATAAAAACCGCGTGATCGATGTCAGTCCACGGGCGGCGCGCGAGCTCGGCTTTCTCGCCTACGGCGTGACTTGGGTCAAGCTCGAACTCATGGCTCCCGACGACTTGTCTGATTTGGAAGAGAAGTGAGCGCCCGTGCGGCTGGCCATCAAGCGGATCATTGTTGTTTTTCAGTCTTAACGGAATGCCGGCATGACTTCCTTGGCGAACAGACGCATGGATTTGACGATTTCCGCGTGCGGGATGCCGCCGAAGTTGAATGTTACCGTGAGCGTATCGAAATAATAGTGCTTGGCCGCGTTGTGAATTCCCTGAATCACTTGATCGGGCCTGCCGTAATTATTTCTTCCGGTCGCCAACATCATGTCCCAGTTGTAATCCGCCGGCGCGGCGGTGAGTGAACGCCGGCCGATGCGTGAAATTTCATCGTAACGTTTCACCGCCGCCATGGCGATCTCGCGGGCGCGCTCGGCGCTTTCATTGACATGGGTGCGGACGTGAAACTGGCAGTGACGCGCTTTTGGATCGATGCCCGCTTCGTTCAATCCCTGTTTCCACGCGTCCACGCCGGGGCCAACTTTTTCCGGCGGATGGGGATGGCCGACAGTCATGATGTGATAGCCGTTGCGCCCGGCCCAGCCCAATCCTTGTGCCGAAGTCCCGGCGACCCAGATCGGCGGATGGGGTTGCTGCACGGGACGCGGATACAGCGTCAGTTCTTCGAATTGCCAAAACTTGCCTTGATGACTCGCCCGCGCATTGGACCAAACTTTCAAAATCACTTCGAGCGCTTCCGCCGAGCGCTGCCGGTCGTTGTCGCGGGTGACGCCGAAGACCCGATAATCCATTTCCGTGTTGCCCGAGCCGATGCCGAACTCTAAGCGCCCGCCGGATAGCGCATCGACCATGGCGTAATCTTCGGCGGTGTGGAGCGGATGGCGCAGCGGCAGGATTGCAATGCACGGGCCTAAGCGAATTCTCTTTGTCCGCGCAGCGGCGCTTGCCAGCAACACGGCCGGATTCGCTACTAGCCCGCCGTAACCGAGAAAGTGGTGCTCGTTGAACATGAAACATTCCCAACCGAGTTCTTCGGCGAGCTCGATCTGTTCGAGAATCTGGCTGTAATAGACGTCGTAGGACGGATCGAGGTCGGGAAAATAGGTGGTGAGAATGTTGATGTAAAAGTGCACGTCTTTCTCCTGCTAATTATGATTCTGCTGAAAAACCCCAAGAATGCTTCGACAGGCTCAGCATGAACGGAAATATCTTCAATGATTTTAACCGTGCTGCCGTTCGTCCTGAGGCTCTCGAAGGATGAACGGAGGGTTTTTCAGCAGAATCAATTTTTATCCCTGTAACACAATCGGACGGGGGCGGCAAAGACGCAAGCGAAACTCGGAATATCTCCCGCAGAGACGCCAAGGCCGCAAAGGTGACGGGCCGAGGCCCGTCATCCCGAGCGAATGCGAGGGATCTAAGAAAGATTTCTCCCTTCGGTCGAAATGACAAGGAGTCTTCCCTTCCGAACTTAGCGTCTTTGCGCCCCTTCGACTTTGGTCAGGACAGGCTTGGCGGGAGAAACATTCGAGTCCGCATCAACGGCTAGCGCCGAGATCGCGGCGGGCTTTTTCGAGGAAGCTGTAATCGACGACTTGGGGGATCGTAAACGGTTGGCTGACTTTGGAGTCTTCACGCACCAGGTCGATCATCAGCTGCATACCTTCCGGCTTCGCCATCAGGTCGCGCGCCATGCCGCGGTTAAATTGCCGGAGCATCTCCGTCGCGATGCGCCGATCGGCGAGCTTCCATTGCTTGACGATAATGTTGATGACTTCGTCGCGGTTGCGCGGCTCTAAGACGAAATTGAGCGCGCGCAGGGCGGCGCGCACCATGCCGTAGACTTCTTCCGGACTCTCTTGAATTTTTTTCGCTGAAGCGCCGATGGCGTTCTGCGGAAAATTGACGATATCGCCGACAAAAAGAATCTCGTTGTAGCCGCGCTCGACGGCGAGAATATTTTCCGGCACGCCGAGGAGCGCCGCGTCGACGGCGCCGGATTCGAGCGCGGTCAGGCGATTTTCCCTGAGCGGCACGATGGTCACGTCGCGGCCGGCCTGGAATCCCAAATGCTTAAGCGCGGTGTCGGCCATCAACGTCGCGGTGCCGCCCGGCGTGCTGCCGCCGATTTTTTTGCCCTTTAAATCTTGCGCCGCGCGGATTTCCTTGCGGGCGATCAGAGAAATCAGCGGACGGTCGACGGCGCAGGCAAGAATTTTGGCATGGTTACCGCGCACGATGCCTTGAATGATCCCGTTGATCGCGGCGCTGTAGTCGATATCGCCGCGCACGAAGGCGGCGTTGACCGCTTGGGTCGCCATGAAAATCGTCTCCAAGTCGATGCCCTGCTCGCGGAAAAAGCCTTTGTGAAAAGCCAGATGAAACGGCAGGAAGCCGATGTTGTTGGACTGGATGCCGAGGCGAACTTTTTTCGCCGGGGCCTGCGCGCCGAGATGACTCGGCGCGGCGATGGATGCGAGAAGTAGCAGCACAACCGCGGTGACGCTCATTGATCTGGTCTCGGCGGATTATACTGATGTCAAATCGCGTAAAGCGCGCGCGGGTTGTCGCTCAAGATCTTTTGCTTAACCGGTGCGGTTAGATCGCCGCGCTGGCGAAACACTTTGATGGCGTCGACATCACTCGATGTGTCGGTGTGACCGTAGTCCGTACCGATAACAAAATTGTCTTCCCCGGCTTCGCGAACGAGGTAGGGGATATCATCGCAATTCTCGCAGGAGACGAACATGCCGTACTCCTTCAGCAAGTTCTCCGGCCAGGCGCGTCCAAGAGTTCTAAACCGGTTCTTTGCCTCGTGCATCACCCAGGGTACCCACTGGGCGCTCGCTTCGATGAAGCCGAAACGGAGCCTGGGAAATTGTTCGTGAATCTCGCTCATGACGATGTCATTGAACGATGCCACCGTGGGGATACGGAAACGGTGGAAGGTCGAAGCGATACGCACGGGATGGTTATATAAATCGGTGAGCCAGGGACTGCCGTTGGCGATGTGAATTGCGATCGCCATGTCGAGCTTCTGGGCTTCGTCATAGACGGGGTAAAAGCTGGAATCGGCGAGCAGACGATTGCCCTCGACCGGGCGCAGACAGACGGCCACGGCCCCGTTTTCTTTCGACCAGCGAATCTGGTCCAGGGCATCGGGCATGCTCAAGAGCGGCGGCATACAAGACCAGCGCAGCCGTCCGTTACTTTGCTTCCAAATGTCAGCGAGCCAGCGATTCCAGCTTTTGCAAAGCGCGACATCGACCCCCGCCCGATCGGCGCAGGATTCGATAAACATGGTGTTGTGCAGCACTTGGACGTCCACGGCGGTGTCATCCATATGTTGCAAGCGCAGGTCAACGTTGCCCAGCTCGCGGGACGCCTGCTGATCGGCGAATTTTCGGCCCACTTGTTGTTGGCGCCTTGCTAATTCTTCGTCAGAGAAAGCCGCGAAGCGAAAGCCGCGCACCTTGCCGTCGATCAGCCAAAATTGTTGGCGCACGCCGGCTTCTTCCCGCGCCTCCAACGGCATTGGGCGATACTGCTCTTCCGACTTGTCCATAAAGTCCCAAGTGCGCGCGCACTCGACCACGTGGGCGTCGGCATCGATCACGAGATTTTTTTTCGCAGTTTCCATAAATTCCCTCCGCGTCTTCTCGGTGGTTTAACACTAATTGAGAGGGTGGACCAGTGTCAATCGCTTTCCCGCACCCGGCCGGCGACAGACATGCCGCGCCGAAGCGAATGTTCCCTGCGTCGCGCCCATGGCCGTCTTGAATGGCGGTATGCCGAGCGATGTGGCAAGCATGCAGTTTGGCGGAGAACCGCATATTCCGCCCGGATTGGCAAGAAATGCTCCGAATTGTTCAAAAAAGTTTGAACCCTTTCCCTCCGCAGTCTCCCACGGCCTAAACAGCGCTCAATTTATCAGGTAGTTACCTGATTCGCCCCAGATGGCATATCGGTTGCTCAAAGGCAGGAGTAGCCCGCGAAACGGGCGAATTTCGATCATACATTCGGGAGGGAGCCCATGTTCAACGAAGCTAAGGTCGTCGATATTGCGTCACGTCGAAATGGCGAAGAAGGCGATGCACTTTCGTATTCTCAGGACCGTTTAAGCGGCCCGGATCGCGAAATTACCAAGAGCTATTCCGGCGTGGCAGAATATCACGCGCCGGACGTTGGCAGCCACACCAAGCGGGTCTTGCGTTTGATCGCCGAGCTGAGCTCGAACTCTGAGCGCGCTTGCAAGGCGGCGCTCAAGGGCGCCGAATGTTCCGACCGCATGGATGAGATCATGGCACGTGAGCTCACCAGTTTGCGCGAACAACTTCGGCGAAAGGATCAATCGTTGCTGGGTTTGGAGACGGCGTTGGCGAAGTCGGAGCAGGCTGCCAAAGAAAAAATCGAAGACCTCGAAGGGCGCCTGCGCGGCCACGAGTCGAAACTTAGCGAGCAGCACTCAGAGCTTCGGCAGCTGCGGTCAGGGCGTGACTACCTGCGCTACCGATTGAATCGAATCGAAATTGGCGCCAAGGCCGCCGAGGT
>CAYZJE010000518.1:0-8838 GCA_964478485.1 uncultured Syntrophobacter sp.
GGCTGAAATGAAAAGTCCCACCTGGGCGCGCGAGAGACCGAGTTCGTCCTGATAAAAAGGCGCCAACGTGCTGATGCCGTACTGCGCCGATGCGCCGATAATATGGGAAGAGCTTATCAGGACAAGAATCGCCCAACGAAATTTGTCGCGCTCGGCGGTGACTGAAGACATATTATGTTAACCCCGCCTCTTGAGGCGGACACAAAATTATGGGGTTCCAAAGGGGGCGAGCATCCCCTTTGCGATTATTTCAATAAGCGGCGGGGTTAAATCCCCGCCCGCGAAGTGGTTTCGTTTAATAGGAACCAAGTTGTCTAATCGAAAACGGTGGCGGAATAGCTCTCAGCGTCGACGAACGCTTCGACGACGCTCGGCCCACCGAGGGCGAAGGCCCAGTCGAGCGCCTGGCGAAATTCTTCAGGGGATTTCGCCGGCCGGCATGGCACGCCGAAATAATGCGGCGGCGACTCTGGCGGCGCACCGAGCCAAACGCCGGAGAGTGGATATTTCTTTTTCTCTTGTTTGACCTTCATTAAGCCGAGCCAACCGTCGTTGAGCACGATCACCGGCACGGCTAAATTGAGCCGGCGCGCCAACGCCAACTCGCCGACGGTCATCTGAAAGCAGCCGTCACCGACGACGCCGGCAACGACACGATCAGGGTGAACCAATTTCGCCGCATAGGCGGCCGGCATGCCGTACCCCATCGACGACCAACCGTTGGTCGCGAGCAACGTCCTCGGGTGATCCGTGCGCCACTGGCTGGCGATCTGATGGGTGTGCGCGCCAACGTCGTAAGCGAGGATACCATCGGCAGGTAGTTTCTCGCGCAGAATGTCCAACGCTTGATACGGCGCGAAGCTCACGCTGGCCGGACGGAGCGCTCGGTCTAAAGCGTCGCGATGCGTACGGAATTCTCCCGCCGACCAGTTGTTCACTGCTGCCTGAATTCGGCTCGTAGTGCGAATCGCACCATCCAAATCGCACGCCTTGTTCCAAAGAAGATTCAAGCCGTTACCGCTCTCAGCCGCTTCCGTGCTGACGTGAACGATCGGTGTCCCCTGCTTCACCCAATCTTCATAATTGATCTCGATGGGATCGTAGCCGACGGCAATGATGAGATCAGCCTGATCAGTGAACTTCTTGAGATCGCTGCGCCGCGCCCGGCCGATGACACCGGCCGAGTTTGGATGGCTCTCCGGCAAGAAGCCTTTGCCGTGCAAGGTCGTGACGAATGGAATATTTTGCCGCTCGATGAATTCGAGCAAACTCTGCGTGCTTTGGCTGCGAGTGAACGAGAGACCGGCGATCAGCAACGGCCGCTTCGCGCTTTTTAGCGCGTTTGAAACCGCCTCGGCGATTTCCTTCGACAAGTCCGGCAATTTGACCGCAATTGCTGCTCCGCCGCTGCTTTCCACCGCCGGCGCCTGAGCGACGTCTTCCGGCAAATCGAGGTGCACGGGACCGGGCGGCTCTTGGGTCGCGATGCCAATCGCGTGAGCCAACATCGCGCCGACGTTGGCATTGCGGCACGGGAGCGACGCCTTGGTCAGCGGCTCGAACAGCTTGTGATGATCGATGCGCATCTGAATGCGCCTCTCAAGCCACGGTGTGGCAACGTTGCAGGTGATCGCCAGCGCCGGCGCGCGGTCCAGCCAGGCACAGCCAACACCGGTCGTAAGATTGGTCGCACCCGGGCCAACGGTCGAGGCGCACACGCCGGGAACTCCGGTCAGATAGCCGACCACCGCAGCCATAAACGCCGCCGACGTTTCCGTAGCAGTGAGCACGAACTCAACCGGACTGCAGCGCAACGCTTCGATCAGCGGCAGCACCGGGCCGCTGGGAATCCCGAAAACCCAACGCACGCCGGCCTGTTCCAGCGTGCGAACTATCAGGTCGCTGTTGTTCATCTAAAATTCTAGCCGAGGATGGATGATCGAGGATAGAAGATCGCAATTTTCAATCCTCCATCCGCAATCCTCGGCCTTCTATTCTCGATCCTCCATCATCGATCCTCGACCCGGCTTTCTTCAATTTCCAATCCGCACCGGATCTATAACATCCTGCACGGCGCGGATAATCGACAGCGCCGTCAATTTTCCGGTCTTGGGATTTTCGCTAGGCACGTTCTCAATATGCACGTGCAGCTTGCCGAACTCGCCTTCGATATCGATATCGTGGCAGTTGCGCGCCAGGCCGGGCACGGCGAGAATTCTCACCCGCGTCTTATCCGGACCGATGCCGGCCAAGCTCACCGCGCCCGTGACATTCACGTTAGCTGGAAATCCGCGGCACGCCTCCCGCGCCGAGCCGGCAAAAACTTCGGTCTCGTCCTGCAGGCCAACTAGCGAGATGCCGCGTTCGACCAAATAGGGCGCGCCTTCGAGACCGAGCGGCGGCTTGCGCGTGGTGTGCGTCACATGGTCGATCGCGCCGACGCAAGCGGACTTGATACCGTCCAATCCCGCGATCGCCCCCGACGGGACATATAAATGGCAACCCGTGCGGCGCGACTCCGCCATCACTTCAGGATGCTCGAGCAGCGCGCCGACGCTGATCACCATCAAGTCTTTGCCCGCAGCGAAAACCTTCTTTGCCAACTCCGCAACGACGTGTCCGCCTGCAGCTTCAACGATTAGATCCGACGCCTGCACCAGTTCATCCAAGGACAGATACGGCGGCGGATTTTTGAATGCCGCTAAAAAATCCCGCGCGCTCTGCTCGGTCCGGCTCGTAACCCCGGCGACGCGCACCGCGAGTTTGCCGTCTTCCACCGCCTTCACCAGCGCCTTCCCGATCGCGCCACAACCGACTATGCCAATTGACTTTAGCGCCATGCCCTTTGCTGGTCATCCTTTCCGACAAATTGTTAATGCAAGCTCTATCTAGCGTGAAGTATTTCGCCCTGTCAATAAACCAATTGCTTGAACGATCGGCGACAAATTAAGGCGACCGACAAAATTGACGGGAGATCAACTGGCGGGGATGAATTAGCGTGGCTCCGACAAAGATGGCGACAACTCTCGCCGCAGCAAGACTTCACGTGCTTGAGTGAATTCCGACTGACGCAGACGAGTCCTGCAATCCTCTGGGAAAAACTGGCAGCTAAAGCTCGCGATCCGCGGCGCGAGATTTTCTCGGCTTTCTGGCTTTGGCGGCTTTCGCTTGTTTCGCTTCGCTCGGCGCGCGCTTTTCGTCGAGCCAGATCGTCTCGGCTTTCAGCCAGTGCTGAACCTCGTTTCCCTCCGGACATCCCGCCTCTTGCCAAAGCCTGTATGCAAGTTGCCGGATCTCTTCGTCGTGATTCAGCTCCGTACCCGGCATATGTATCCCTCCTCATGAAATAGCACTTGACATTACTTATACACGCACAACTCTATTCTGACAAGATTTCTAGTACAGCGAAATCTGTACCATTCGCGCCGGCAAATTAGTAGAGCCCGTACAACATCAAATAAATCACCACGCCGGTGACCGAAACATAAAGCCAGATGGGAAAAGTCCAACGGGCGATGCGTCGGTGCGCTGCGAATTTTTCACGCAATGCGCGAATCAGAGTGATCAGCGCCAGCGGCACCACGGCGGTGGCGAGGATGGTGTGGGAGATGAGAATCGTGAAATAGACCGGGCGAATCCAGCCTTGGCCTTTGAACCCAACCGAACCGACTTGGAAGTGATACACCAGATAGGAAATGAGAAATAGCATCGAGCAAGTGAACGCCGCCAGCATGCAGGCGCGGTGGGCGCCGCGGTTTTTGGCGCGGATAAACAAATAGCCGGCGAAAAGAAAAACGGCGCTGAGACTATTCAGCGCCGCGTTGAGAGTCGGGAGTTGTGACTCGGAAATCAATGGGGATAGATGTCCGGCAACAGCATAAGTATCAGAAAGACGCAGAGTATGAATGGAATGACCGCGACGATCGAAAGCGTCAATTTCTCCATTTTGAGATGCATGAAATGCATCGCCACCAAAGCGGCTTTCCAAATCGCGAGACTAATCAGCATGGCGGCAATCAACATTTTGGGCAGTCCCAAAAAGGTTATGCCGACCTCGATGACCGTCAGCACCGAAAGGATGATGAATATCTTAATATAATTATGCTGCGAATGAGCTGTCGTTGCCATGTCCTATCCTTTAATTTTTCTACAGCAGATAAACAAAAGTAAAAATCAAAATCCACACGAGATCGACGAAGTGCCAGTATAGGCCGGCGATCTCCACATGTTTGGCCTGGTATCGGCCGCGATTGACCGCGGCCAAGACGCAAGTGTTGTAGATCACCCCGCCGGTCACATGCATGCCGTGAAAGCCCGTGAGAATAAAAAATGTCGTCGCGAAAAGATCGGTCGAGAAAAATATCTTCAGTTCAGGCAGTCGCTGACCGAGCAAATGAGTCCATTCGTACGCCTGGCACCCTAAAAACATCGCCCCGCCCAAAATCGTCAGGCCGAGATACTTATTAAACCGAGCCTTGTTTCCTTCTTGAATCGCCGCTAGCGCCAAAACCATCCAAACGCTACTGACGATCAGCAAGAAGGTCATGAATGCGGTTAAATTAATGCCCAGCACCTGCGCCGGCACCGGCCAAGTCTTGCTCGCATGCCGGAGAATTCCATAGCCGACGATCAGCCCGCCGAACGACATGGCGTCGCCGGCGAGAAACAACCACATGCCGAGCTTGCCCCAGCTTTCCGGGGTTAAGGGCGTCTCCGCGGGCTCCGCGCCGCCATGCGCCGCTACCGCTTCACTCATTTTACAGTTTCCTCCTCGGTCCAAATCAGCTGATCGATCACCTGCTGTTCTTCCGACGCCGTGCGCTTGGCCTCGGCTCTTCGATAGGCGATCACCAAACAGGTGGCGATCGTACCAGCGATCGCATAGGGCGCAGCCAGCAAGAAACCGACGCTCCAATTGAACGCGTGCGTAATCGCGTCATCGTCCCCGGAAAAACAGACCGAGCAAGCCCGAGCTACGGCCGGCATCGTTAACACGCCGATTGCGACCGAAAGTAAAATTTTTGATTTCATGAACATAAACAGCCAAAAAAGTATCTTAACGGTTTCGCGCTGTCAACTAAACCGCGCTAATAAAGATAGACCAACCCGTACAGCAACGGCCAAAGCGCGACGACGAAGGTCCAATACATGCGCGCGGTTTGCACGCCGACGAAATTCTTCCTGTTAATGCGTCCGCGCTTGGCCTGCCAACAGACGACCGACAGCCAAATCAGGCCGCCAAACACATGCGCGCCATGGGCGCCGATAAGCGTGTAAAACAAGCCGCCGTAAACGCTGCTCGACGTGGTCAAACCGAAATGAACCAGGCGCACCCATTCATAACCTTGAATGCACAAGAAGAGCGCGCCCAAAAGCGCGGTGATTGACAGATTGCGCAATAATTTTTGTGCCGCGCCGGCGCCGGCGGCGCTTACGGCCCAATGCATGGTCAGCGCGCTGAGAATAAGGATCAAACTATTCACGCCGGTCACGCCGAGAGGCAAGCGCGGCTGAAACGGCGGCGGCCACACCGTGGCGCTAAGGCGAAAAACTAGGAAGGCGCCGATCAAGCCGGCGAAAAACATCAGCTCGGCGGCGAGCAACATGATCACCGCCAGCCGGGCGTTGTTGAGGATCGGCAGATTCGGCCGCACCGGCGGCGGCCCATCACCGAAATCCACGCCCCTTAGCCTTAGCGGCGACTCGATCTCATGTAACTTTCGCGCGGTAGAGCCTTTTACCATTACGCTGAATCCAAACCGTTCCGATTAATAAACGATAATGAAAACGATCACCGCGGCGATGTAAGCCAGCACCGCCGCTGCCAATAAAAGACCTAATCGATTTATTTTTGCCGGCGTTGGGGAGCTTGGTTTGGTCATGATTCGAATCATAATACTATCCGATCCAGCGCCATAACGAGCAGCAGCACCGGCAAGTAGATCAGCGACGCAAAAAGCAACTGCCGCGCCCGTTTGAGCGTTGACTGCATCACCAAGCGAATGCCGAAAACCAAAAACGTCACGCCGAGGATAAAGGCGACGGCGAAGTAAACCGCGCCCGCCGCGCCGAGCAGCGTCGGCAATAAACTGACCGCGAGCAGCGCCGCCGAGTGGCTGACGATCTGGCGATTGGTGCTCTCGCCGTCGGGCTCGATGACCGGCAGAAATTGGATCCCCGCCTTGGCGTAGTCGGCGCAATAGAGCCGCGCGATCGCCAGCGTGTGCGGCACCTGCCAGAGGAACATGATAGCGAACAACACCCATGCGGTAATATCCAAGCTGCCCCGCGCCGCCACCCAACCGATCACCGGCGGCAATGCGCCGGGCACGGCGCCAACCAGCATGCACAAGGAACTGCGCGGTTTCATCGGCGTATAGAGCACCAAATAGCTGAGTGTGATGAACGCCGTCACCAACGAGCTAAGCAAATTGACCGCGAGCGCTAGATAACTGAGTCCGGCGAGCACAATCGTCACGCCGAACCACAACGCTTCGCGCGGTTGCACGCGCCCGTCCGGCAACGGCCGGCGCCTCGTGCGCTCCATCAGCGCGTCGCTGTCGCGTTCGAGATATTGGTTGAGCGCCAAGGTACCGCCGGCGGTGAGCGCGGTGCCGAAGAGCATCTGCAGCAAGCGGAGATAATTCGGCACCTCTGCCGAGCCCAGGTAAAAACCGACGAACGCGGTGATCAACACCATCAAGACCACGCGCGGCTTGGCGAGCTCTAAATATTCCGCCGTCCGGCGCAAGAGAGCCGCGCCGCTGACCGCTACGGTGTCGACGTTCGAACTCATGCTGAGTACTGCTCCGTCAGAACTTTCGCCTGCGTTCCTGACTGCACCGAAGCGGAAAGGCGATGGGCTTTTAAGGTGATCAATAAACTTGTCGCCAGCATCAGCGCGCCGACGATCAGATGCGTCGTGGTCAGTAACACGATCGCTTCCATCGGCCAGCGCAGCATCGTCGTGAATTTGCCGAAATAGGAAAGCGCTCCAATCGCGAGTTGCAGCAGCAACAACGCTGCCAAGAAATAGGCGGGGCGCACCAACTGAGCGCGATCGCCGTGCTCACGGTTAATCCGCAACGTGACTAACACGACATGAATTGCGACCAAGGCGGCGATCAGCAAATGGGCATCGAGCCTTTCGCCCGTGTGGCGCAATAGCGCGCCAAAAACGATCTGCAAATAGATCAGCACCGTGGTAATCGTCACGAGCCGGCGAAGTTTTCCGCCGTCGGCGATCGCGGCGTTAGCCAACCCGTGCCACTCGGCCGAAGTGAACAGCGCCAAACTCACCGTCAGCGCGAAGAAAGCTTGAGCAAAACAGGCGTGGATAATCGCCAGCGTATGTTGCAGTAAAACCACGCGCAGGCCGCCAAGCACGCCTTGCAGGATGACTAAGAATAACGCGGCACCGCCGAGCCAACGCAGCCATTGACGCTGCTCGTGAAACCAAAGCGTCAGTGCCAACGCGATGGTCATCAGCCCGACGGTTGCAGCCACCAGGCGATGGCTATGCTCGTAGAAAATTCCCCCGACCATTTTCGCCCAAGGGTAAAGAAACATGTTGTAGCCGAACGTGGTCGGCCAGTCCGGGACGGCGAGCCCGGCACCCAAACTCGTCACCAGGCCGCCGATGAACAACAGCGGAAATGTCGTGCAAGCGAGCATCACCGCGAGCCGATGCGGCCAAAG
The DNA here is from genome assembly GCA_964478485.1 of uncultured Syntrophobacter sp. GTDB lineage: Bacteria > Desulfobacterota > Binatia > UBA9968 > UBA9968 > DP-20. Next base: position 7,699 of record CAYZJE010000518.1, read on the forward strand.
TGAGAAGGATGAAGAATGAGGGATGAACGACGAACCCAAGCCGCTACTTTCACCCTTCCGACTGCCGACTTCTGTCATCTGACGTCCGGTTCCTAGTGTCCTCGCGCCGCGGCGCTGGCATCGATATTCTTATCCTGCGGCAACCAGTCTTCTTTGACTTCCGGCGAACTATACTCGTACGGTCCACGATAAACGGTCGGCGTCGTCAAGAAATTGCCATGAGGCGCCGGCGTGGGCGCGGACCATTCAAGCGTATTGGCCTGCCAGGGGTTTTGCTCCGCCTTTTTGCCGGCAATCAGGCTGTAAACGAAATTATACAAAAAGAAAATTTGCGATGCGCCGAGAATCAGCGCGCTCCAGGTGATGAATACGTTCCAGTCCTGCATCGGCGTAATGAATTCATACTGGAGCGGGTTGTAAATGCGCCGCATATGGCCGCCGACGCCCAAGAAGTGCATCGGGAAAAACGCGCCGTTGAAGAAAATATAGGTGAGCACGAAATGAATCTTTCCCAACGTGTCGTTCATCCGGCGGTAGAACATCTTGGGAAACCAATAATAAACCGCTGCGAACAGCGCGAAGATGATACCGGCGACCACGTAGTGAAAGTGGGCGACGATGAAGTAGGTATCGTGGATAAAGATATCGACCGGCGTCGACGCCATGAAAATACCGCTCAGGCCACCGATCAGAAAGTTTGAAACGAACCCCAAAGCGAACAGCATCGGTACGGTGAGGCGAATCGAGCCGCCCCAAAGCGTACCCAGCCAGTTGAAAGTCTTGATCGCGGACGGCACGGCGATGACCATCGTGGTCATCATGAAGGCGGTGCCGAGCAACGGATTCATGCCGCTGATGAACATATGATGGCCCCAGACGATGAACCCCAATCCGGCTATCGCCATGATCGCGTAGACCATTGGTTTGTAGCCGAAGAGCGGCTTGCGTGAGAAAGTCGAGATGACATCCGAGGCGATACCCATGGCCGGCAGAATCATGATGTAGACGGCCGGATGCGAATAGAACCAGAATAGATGCTGCCACAGGATGGCTTGCCCTCCCGCGCCGACCGCAAAGAAGAGTGTGCCAATGGAACGATCGAGCATCAACAAGATCAAAGCGGCCGTCAGCACCGGAGTT
>CAYZJE010000519.1:0-3180 GCA_964478485.1 uncultured Syntrophobacter sp.
AAGGAGCGCCGCACATGGTAAAAATTCTGCATTATCTAAATCAGTTTTTCGCCGGCATCGGCGGCGAAGAAAAAGCCGGACAGGAGGTACTCTTCATGCCAGGGGCGGTGGGCGCGGGTGTGGTTATTGAGAAGGCATTCAAAGCGCGCGGCGTGGAGTACGGCACCATCGCCTGCGGCGACAACTATTTTCACGAGCAGGAAAACAATGCCCTGCAAGCGATCCGCGCCGCCGTCGAGCGCTTTCAACCGGACATTTTTCTCGCCGGTCCTGCGTTCAACGCCGGCCGGTACGGTCTCGCCTGCGCCAAGGTCTGTAGTTGGGTGCGCGACTACTGGCGCATCCCTGCGCTTACCGGCATGCATGAAGACAATCCAGGAACTAGAGAGATCGGCCGCCACGTCTTCGTGCTCCAGACCGGCGCTTCCGCCGCGGCGATGCAGGAATCGTTGAATCGTTTCTCACGGCTCATCGAACGGCTCCTCGCCGGTGACGAAACTGGCGTCGAGGACTTCCGCGCCGAATACTGTTTGCCGATCCCGCGGCGCTTTACCGTGGGCGGCGCCGCGCCGGATTATGTCCGTGCCACCGATCTGCTGCTGGCCAAGCTTACGGGACAGGCCTATGAGAGCGAGATTCCGCGCATCGAGGCGAAGCGCCATGCGATTCCCAATCTGAGCGCTGTGCTCGCGGACACGACAGTCGCCCTGGTCACGGAAGGCGGCCTGGTGCCGAAAGGCAACCCGGATAGTCTCGAGAGCTCGCGCGGCACCAGATACTTTAAATATCCGCTAACCGGGCGAGAAAATTTACCGCGCGGCGAGTTCGAAGCGATGCACACCGGCTACGACACTGCGACCGTCGACCAAGACCCCGATCGGATCGTGCCCCTCGACGCCATGCGCGTCCTGGAGAAAGCTCAACGATTCAAAAAACTGCACGACCACTATTTCGTCACCACCGGCACCGGCGCGATGCCGAGCAAGATGGCGGAGATCGGCGCGGGGATCGCGTCCGAGCTGGCGGATGCCGGCATCGGCGCCGTCATCTTGACCGCGACCTGAGGCACCGGCACGCGTAGCGGCGCTACGATCGGCAAAGAGATAGAGAAAAAAGGCATACCGGTGGTGCTCATCACCTGCCTCGCCAACGTTGCCTCGCAGGTCGGCATCGGCAGGATCATGGCCGGCAATAAGTTTCATTATCCGGTCGGACAGCCCGAGCTGCCGCCGGCCGAAGAACTGCGCTGGCGCGTCGCCCTTATTGAGAAAGCCCTCGCATCCTTGGAAACGAAAGTGGAAGATTCCAAGATATTCTAAAGGCCGCTCACGAGCTGAGCGAATAGACGCGCGCGGAATAATCTAGCTTTTTGACGACGCGTCGCGCGGCCGCCACATGTACCAGATCGGTGTGCCGATCAGTTCTTCCTCGCGCCGCACGATAAAACCGAACTTTTGGTAAAATTTGACATTCTCCCACAGGTCGGTTTCGAGATAGCCGGCGGCGTTTTCCCGCGCGAGATGTTCGACATAGCGCTGCATCAGCGCCGTGCCGGTGCCTTGCCGTTGTAATCTTGGCGCAACGCCGATGGGACCGAGGTGGACATGGGGCTCGTCGGGATCCAAACGGCACCAACGACTATACCATCTTACGACCTGAGGAATCGCCTTGCCCAGGGGTCTCAGCAGCGTCGCCGCGACTTGGGGAACCTCCTCGGGCGCGGGTAGACAATCGGGCGAGGTATTGAAATGAACGAAGCCGCCAACCGCACCGCCGGCTAGCGCGACGAAGGCTTGGCCCAAGAACATCTGACGCAGGCCGATGCGAAAAAACAATCGGTTTTGATCCATGCGTCCTCGACCGAAAGCGGCAAGGTGCAGCGGATTATCAACGAACGCATCGGCGAGCACCGTCACGCACTCGTCCAAATAACCCGCCGAGTAATTTTTTACTTCAATCACTGTCGTCTGCGCGAAGTCAAAGCATTGGCGGAAGCGATTTACGGCAGTGTCTTGAGACGTTCCTGCATCTCCCCGGCGGAAATCTCTTGACCGTACAGCGGTCCGCCTTGAGCGAACAGCTTGGTGCGTTCGAGGGAACCAACGATCACCGGATCAAAGCCGGCGTCGCGCACCAACTTCGAGGCGAGCTTCAGCGCCTCTTGATCGTCGCCGCCAATGGGGATGGCCATGCGCTCGCCGGGCCGGTTGGCGTTACTAGCCAGCCGGCGAACGCCCAGCGTGTTGAAGACGCGGACAATGCGCGCGCCGGACAAATATTTCGCCGATGTAATCCCGACGCCGACTTGGCGCGCCTCCTTAGCAACCTCGCCATCGCGATTCAAGACCGCGTTGGTGGCATCGACAACGATCTTGCCGGCAAACTCCGCCGCATAATCCCTGCCAATCTGCGGAATCGCACCATAGGGCACGCCGAGAAACACCACGTCGCCGAAAGCAAACGCTTCCGGCACGGTGCCGGCCCGCGCCCGCGGTCCCAGGCCGTCGATCAGAGGCTTCAATTGTTCAGGATGACGCGAAGAGAACAGCACCTGATGACCGGCCTTTATCCAAAATGTCCCCACCGTGCTGCCGATGTTACCGGAACCGATGACGCCGATCTTCATCGGCGCCGTGCCCGCCGCCGACTGTGCCAACAGCGCCCGCGGCGCACTGGCAAACAGATAAATTAGCGCAGCAAGCACGACGGTATGGAAAAAAGTTCGACGAATGGAAGGTGAGTAAAGATGATCTGTCATGACCGAGTCCTTTCAATCTGACTTGCAAAACCTGGTCTTTGAGTCGAACATTTCTAAAAACCGTAGCCACTGCGGGGGGCGGGTATTTACCCCGCTGTAGTTAAAATGGACCAAATGGGATATTCGCCGGCTTTGGGAACCCAATGATATTGTGCCCGCCTCAAGAGGCGGGGTTAAAATATGATAGAAAATCTAAGAGTCACATCGAACTCTCCCTAGTACGGCCCCAGAAACCGCTCGCCGTTGAAATGAATCATGTGATCCGGGGAATCGGCAACCCACACCTCAGTCTCCCATGCCACGTCACCGATGTACCTCAATAAACCTCTTCGATCGAGGAAAGCAGTTACAAACACTAAGCCGGCTTTGCTACTGGCGAAAAGATTTTTCAACTCGGTCAAACGCTTTGGACTTACCGGGCC
>CAYZJE010000520.1:0-2381 GCA_964478485.1 uncultured Syntrophobacter sp.
TCGCGACTTCGACCCAGACGGACAACGCAAAGTTGTTAAGAGACGTGGAGCTCGCCGCAAAGGCGTTCGGAGTGAAGCTTCAATACCTCGACGTACTAGCTCCCAAGGATATTGAGACCGCATTCCGAGCCGCAGTTAAGGAACGGGCTGAGGCAGTTCTTTTTATGGTGGCGGGCCCCGTCGTTGGCGGTCGCCGAACACAGGTTGCAGAACTCGCGGTAAAGAACCGGCTCCCAGTGATGTACTCTGGGCCAGCAATTGTGGAAGCCGGGGGGCTTATGACCTACGGCGTAAACAATTTGGACCTGGACCGGCGTGCCGCCACGTTTGTGGACAAGATTTTGAAAGGCAGAACGCCCGCCGATCTGCCCGTCGAGCAACCGATGAAGTTCGAGTTCATCGTCAATCTGAAAGCAGCGAAGCAAATCGGCCTGACGATTCCGCCCAACGTGCTGGTAAGAGCGGACCGAGTCATACGGTAAGGTGAAAGATAATAACTAACCACGCCAGGATGGATCACAGGCTCAGAATGATGCGGATGCGACTTTCCACTTCTTCCATCATCGGATTCGGAAGAGAGCCAATCTCTTGGCGGAAGGACTCGTTGGCCACAGCGATCAGTTGGCCGAGCAGGAGATCGCTATCGCGGGAAACCCCGCCTTGGCCCTTCTTGAGGCGAAACCGAAGAATGCCCGGATTTTCCACAAGCCGGGTCGTCGTGGGGATAACGATAGTGGATGGATACCCGGCCTCATTGACGAGATCGGATTGAAGCGCCAGGGCGGGCCGAAGCTTTCCGGGTTTGGTTTTGATGCGAGGATTGAAATCTACGATGTATAAGTGCCCCCTTTTGATGGGCATTTACTCGTTCCCATTGGCGCGGGCGACACCGGCGTTGAAAAGTTCTCTGTTCTCTTCACGATCGGCCGCGCCGCAGCGATTCACGGAGTCCTGGATATCGCGCCGCAATTTTTCGTCCTGACTTTTCTTTTCCAAGGTTCTTAGCGCGGCGCGGATCAGCGCCGATTTGCTCGCGATCCCCAGCTCCTTACGCAGCTTTTCGATTTGCTCTTCTTCCTTTTTTGAAACGGCTATCGCTCCCATGACGCACCTTATTATAAGAATTGTTAGAGATTTTATCAGGTATTTAATGACTTTAGTCAACCAAAACCAAAAGTTTGCGGAGCAGTGAGACGGGAGTACGGGTCGGACCACGCTAAGTGTGAGTACTCATCGCCGGCTCATTGCAGAAACAACTCATGCCAGAGCTTGGTGTAATGATCGATCTTGTCGTTGTACTTGATGGGATCGACGTTGATGAAGTCGAAGCCTTCGCGCAAACGGGGCGGGTTGGGTAAAACTTCCGGGTGGGTGGGAATGCGGTTTACTTCTCGAATGATCCGCTGTCCGTTCTCTTTGCTCAAGATGAAATCGAGGAAGAGCAGTGCAGCATTGGGGTGCGGCGCGTTTTTTGCCAAAGCGCTGACGTTGCTGGTTGCGACCACCGGTTCGAGATTGAGCCAGTCCACTGGGGCGCCGCGGCGCTGTCCCGAAGCCATTCCTTGGCTGTGAATATTGGGCGAGAGCGGATCTTCGCCGGCGGCGATCAATTGCGCGAGATGGGTGTGGCCGGTGCGAATCTTTGGATTCTGGGCGCGCAGGCGTTGAAAGAACGCTTTGCCTTTTTGCTCGCCCCAATGTTCCATCAAAGTCATGAACCATGGGGTGTCCTCGCGCTCGAGGGCCAATTGATCTTTCCACTTTGGCTCGAGCAAGTCCTCGTAGCGGCGCGGCAAGTCGGCGGCTTTGATGAGACGGGTGTTGTAGCCGAGCACCATCATGGTGACCCGGTTGGCGACCCAAAAGCCTTGAGGCTGGACAAAGCGCTTGTCAAACTTTTCCGCCTGCGGCGTGTAATAAGGCTGGATCATTGCCTTGCGCCGGAAAAATTCGATATGGGAGTCGTTAGTATCCAGAAGATCGGCCAAAAAGGTACCGGCCTGGGATTCGGCGGTGTAGCGCTGCGCGATTCTGGATGAATTGAGCCGGACGGGCTTGGCTTTGATGTACGGGTAGCGCTTGTCGAAAAGTTCGACGATGCGCTGGATGTCTTCCGCGTTCACCGAGGTATACCAGACAAATTCGCCTTCGGCTTTGGCGGCCTTCTCGAGCCGAGCCTGACGGTCGGCACCGCGATAAACCGCTACGTCAGGGGCGCCGGCTGCCTGCGCCAGTTTGGCAAGTAAGCCGAGACCGCTGCCGAGAACGATCAGAATCCACACTGCCGGGAGCTTCATAGAAATTTATCTCCTTACGAAAAAGAATTTCGATCTGCCGCGCGCTTGGGCAATCTTTACACCACTTTGGGGCAACGACACAAC
>CAYZJE010000521.1:0-20406 GCA_964478485.1 uncultured Syntrophobacter sp.
TTTCGTTGGGCGATTCTTGTCCTGATAAGCTCTTCCCATATTATCGGCGCATCGGCGCAGTACGGCATCAGCACGTTGGCGCCTTTTTATCAGGACGAACTCGGTCTCTCGCGCGCCCAGGTGGGACTTTTCATTTCAGCCTTCTACCTGGCGATGACCGGCGCGTCGTTCGGCGCCGGCTGGCTGGCCGATCGCATGGGTGTCGGCAAGACGACGCTGCAAGGACATTTATCTGTCGGCGCCTGCATCGCGGCGGCGGCCTGGGCGCCGTCGTTCGCTTGGGCCTTCGCGGGTTTTTTTCTCTGCGGGCTCGGCTACGCCTTTCTCAATCCGGCTTCGACCAAAGGCGTCATGGCTTGGTTTCACCGCGACGAGCGCGCTACCGCGATGGGGATCAAGCAGACCGGCGTGCCCGCCGGCGGATTCTTGACCGCGCTACTGGCGCCACCGTTGGTTTTACTGGTCGGCTGGCGCGGCGCCTTCGTGGCTTTAGGGATTGTAAATTTTTTCTTCGGTTTTGTCTTTTCCTATTTCTGGAGGGAGCCGTCCGAGAGCTTGGAGAGTGATTCAGCACAACTCCGGCAATCGGCCGGGACGCAGGAACCTCTCGATGTCTGGGGATTTTTGCCGGCGAGTTTCGGCACGGCGATTTTCTTAATCGGCCAGATGTCGCTGATCACTTATCTGCCGCTCTATTTGAAAGAAGCGATGGGCTTTGAACCCTACTGGGCGAGCCAAGCGCTGACCGTCGCGCAAGGCGGGGCGATGCTCGGGCGCATCGGCTGGGGCGTGGCCAGCGACCGGCTGTTTGGCGGCCGGCGCAAGATCGTGCTCGTGCTCATTGGCCTGGCGAGCATCCTGCTGATGCTGGGCTTGAGTTTCATGACCAAGGAATCGTCGTTGCCGTGGTTATTAGGCACCATCTTGCTGTTGGGTTTCTGCATCGTTGGCTACCAAGGCGTGTCCTATGCTTTGATCGGCGAGCTTGCCGGGACGACGAGAACCGGTGTTGCCATGGGACTGATGATTACCATCAATGCCGCCGCCGCGACCCTGGGCACGCCGCTGTTTGGTTATATCGTGGATCAAACTGATTCTTACGCGCTAGCATGGAAAATTCTTGCCGGTGCCATCGCTTTGGGCTGTGTGGGGTTGGCGGTCTTTCTTAAAGAGCCTCGGCGGATTCCGTAGGCGGCAATTCGGTTTACGAACGGCAAAAGCTCATGGGCCTTGAGGCGGTGATCAGAGATTCATACTCCGGTGACTGCGTGAGGCGGCGAAGCGTCGCGCTCGGGTTGGCGCCCATCCCTCATTCCTCAATTGGTCAAACCCAGGCCAGTGGTCAGTGGCATGAGATCGGCCTGCACATTTTTCACACCGGGAATCTTGGCGATTTGATCGACGATGTAGCTTTCTGAAACCCAATCGGGAATGGTTCCCGAGATCGAGATTGCGCCGTACCGCGCGCTCACCTCGATCCGCCCGTGGGTCAGATCGTTGGATAGCGACAGTGTGGCCAGCACGCGGGATCTCAGGGTAAAATCTTGGAACGCCTGGCGCGACTCGCTGGTCATTTGGTACTCGGGCGAGTGCGCCGCATCGACGATCAATCGGTGCGCCGTATCTAAGTTCATGTAGCCAAGGTTCACCACCAAATCGTAACGGCTCGGGTCGCGCCAATCCGTGCCAAACATGCCCATCAGCCGGCGCGTGCGCGCCTTGTCGACTTCTTCGACGTAACGTTGCGCGGCCACCTCGCTCAGTTTGTTGCGCGCCTGAACCTGCTTGATACGCAGCTCCATCGGAGCGGTCAGCAAAACCTTGAGAACATGAGCGAACTTCGGAACCAGTTCATGGCCGAGATGGCCGTGATAAACGATGCCGTGATTGACCGCCAATTCGCAGAAGGCCGCTTGTAAGGCGATCTTGTAGGGCTCCAGTCTACGGGTAAAAGTCGCCCACCATTTGGGTTCTTGCTCGATCATTTCAGTGAGCTTGGCCTCGGGTATGCCATACTGAAGGCTAGCTTCGACCAAAACCTCCCGGTCTATCGGGCCATAGCCCAACGACTGCGCCACGGCCTGGGCGAGATCTTCACCGCTGCCAGAAGCGCCTTGGTAAATGGTAATGACCTGCATGATGGGTGCCCTCCTGTTTTCTCCTTATTTTGCCGCACCCGCGACAATTGCCTTCAGGCAATTAAGTTCAGGTCTAGAGGTTAACTCCGCTGTATCAGACGGGCTGTGGATTCGAGTCGGAAACTGCCCGCAGACAGCGGGCTTGGCTGGTCAGGTGGAGTACCGTCTTGCATAGCGAAGACCTCCTTTCACACCTTGGGGCTTTTTTGGCTGTGCGACCCACCGGCCCCTTCGCCTGGCGGCGTTCGGTTGGATCTAATTCTGCTGTTTAGTGCCGAAAGAATTGTTTGTCAAGCGGGAAATAGATTTTGTAAATATTTCCGCGGAAACTTCCGAATCTTATTGCGACATGAACTCGGAGTTGGCCAATTGACATCGCAGACTTGCAGCGCTTTAATTTGCTTGCCTCGAGGTTAATTCTGCGGGAGGTTTCTATGCGAAAATTGTTTTGCTTGGGATCGCTAGCCTGCTGTCTGCTATTCGCCGCCCCTGCGATGAGCGCTGAGCCGGAGCGTCTACGGCCACCGGTTCCCGAGGAATTGGCTGACGCTTGGGAGCGCTTTCAGCGCGCGCTGCATGAGTGGGGCGGACGCTTGTGGGAGCGCATGGGGTCGCCGCGCGGCTCGCGTGAAGAGCGTCCGGTCATCAGTCAGATCTTGAACAACCGAGAAGCGCTCGGCTTGTCGGCGGATCAGGTGCGCAAGCTGGAGCAGCTGCGCGATGGCTTTCAGCGCCAATCGATCCGCAACGAAGCCGATCTGAGAATTGTCGAGATCGATAGCGCCGCGTTGTTGGAAAATGACCCGGTGGATTTGGCCAAGCTCGAAGCTAAAATGCGCGAGGGAGAAAAATTGCGCACGGACTTGAGAATGGCGCGCATCCGCGCCATTGAACAAGCCAGAGGGCTGCTGAACGCGGAGCAAAAGAAAAAACTTCAGGAGTTTAACCCGCAACCGCTGCCGCCACGCTTCGGCCAAAATCCCTCCGCTACGGAAAGAGAACAACCTTCCCGGTAGTCTTACGGCCTTCCAACAATTGCTGCGCTTCGGCGGCATCGCGCATTGGAAATGTTTTCTCGATACGTAGCTTCAATTTGCCAGACGCGGACCAATGGAGCAGCGATTTCAACGCGAATCCAAGGCAACGCCTAAAAACCGACTACCTTCTTCTTCCTTGAGGACGGCGAAAGAAAAAGGATGACTTGGAGTCGTCTTTGCCACCGGCTGACTGCTTGAGCATCTTCGCGACCTTTTTCCCCATGACGTCGACGACATAATTGGATAACAAATGATCGCGTATGCTCTTGATCTTTTGCCGGATCATATTTTTGCGCACGTTGTCTAATACGGCGAATCGCAGGTCGTCGGTCCGAAGCGAAACCGTGCCTTCGCGCCCGCGCGTTGACAGCCGAAGCGAAAACCTGCCCTCCTGGGTCGGATCGAGTAAGTTGTATTCAAGCTTTTTGTCGATGCTGCGGATAATGCTTCTTAACAACTCCGCGCTTTGTTTCACCGCTTCACGTTCGGTCATGGAACCTCCTTGTTTATGGCCCAATAAATAGCCGTCGAGATCAGCGAACGACCTCGGGGCCAGAAAAATCAACCTAAGAACAACTCAGTTCCGGCGTGACTGACAGGGAACAACGCTGGTGCTGCGAACGTATTTCTAAACTCGCGGCACATCGGCGCAAGGCCGACGGATTTTTAACAAAGAAAAGAGGGGGCAACCCGACCTGTTGCCCCCTGATTACTAGCTATGAAATGGCAAGACTACCAGCGATTGCGTCCGCCGTCGCGGTTTGCCCCGCCGCCGCCGTCGTTATCGCGCCGCGCCATTGGCTTGGCTTCGTTCACGGTCAGTGTGCGTCCGTCGAGCTGGGTGCCGTTCAGCGACTCGATGGCCTTTTGGGCCTCGCTGCTAGAACTCATCTCGACGAAGCCAAAGCCCCGCGATTGTCCGGTGAACTTGTCTGAGATCACGTTAGCCGATTCGACCGTGCCGTGCGTTGAAAAGATTTCTTGCAGTCGCCCTTCGGTAACCGAATAAGGCAGACCGCCAACATATAATTTACTACCCATGTTCTCCTCCTATGAGAGAATTGTTGTCTTTGACCCTGAGAATTAAACTGCCATTAGGCAGAACATGGGCTAGTTGATTACTGAAACCACGCTCTGGTCGGAATGTCCGTTAGGTATCGTTCGCAAGGAGAGAGACGAATTAGAGGCCTTCAGCGTTTGTGTGTTCCTCTTTCAGAAGGCCTATTACTGAAGTAGGGACATCACTCTACGTGTTCACAGCGACACTGTCAATCGGTCGGAGCGCGCGAATAATATTTAATCGCTACGGGTTAATTCCCCGCAGCCTGGTGCGCCGCGTTTCCGGCGTAGGATGGGTTGAGCGGTAGCGATACCCATCGTTCCCCACGGTGGGTATCGGCGCTTTGCGCCTCCACCCACCCTACAATGTCGCTCGAAGTGCGTTTTCTTCGATACCCCGCTGCTTGCGGCGGGGTTCTTCATTACAGCGAATTAACAAGCGTTAGCGCTGGCCCCATGGCATGACGATCGTTTCGGTGGGCTGCGGCAATTCTGGTTTAGAGATTTTTAGCAGCGGAGTGTTGAGCATTTTTACTCGCGTCAGGCCTTGGGTGTATTCGCGCACGGCTTCTTCCCACCAGAAGTGTTTGGGGATGGCGATTTTCGGATTCACCAGCTTGGTCACTTCGCGCGCTTCGGTCGGCGTCACGGTGTAGTAGCCGCCGGCGATGGGAACGAGCAGGATGTCGATCTTGCCCATCGCTTTTAGTTGATCGGGTCCGAGCACGTGGCCCAAGTCGCCCAGGTGGGCAATGCAGATGTCGTCGACGCGAAAGACGAAGATCGCATTCTTGCCGCGCTGCATGCCGTGGCTCTTGTCGTGGTACGCCGGGACGACGTAAACGGAGACGTCTCGGATGGTCGTGGAAATTTTCTGCCAATTCTCGCCGCCGGGGGTGAGGCCGTGCAGAATCACCGGCGTGCCGGGCGCCATGTGGACGCTGCTGTGCGGGCCATGCTGGTGGCTGGCGGTGACGATATGTTGCGGCAGTGTCGGCCGGGGCAAGTCGAAGGCGCCGTGCGGGTCGGTGAGGACTCGCGTGCCTTTCGATGACGTAATTTGAAACGTCGAGTGGCCGAGCCATTCGATCGTTAGCGCCGGCGCCGTGCTGGCGGCGGCGCGAAAGACTCTACCTTGGACGACATCCAACTCGTGGCAGAAGGCGAAGAGGCGCGCGGGCAATGTGAGTAGCGAGACTAAGAAGCTTATCGCACTGAGTCTTGGTGCTGTAGCAATCATTGCAGTCACCGCGCGCCGCGTTTGGCGTCTAGGGTCTAGCGTCTCGGGTTAATCCGGAACGCCAGACTCTAGACGCGAGACGCCTAAGCGGTCTCCTAGATCAGCCCCCACTTTCGTCTCATCCACCATTCGACGCTGAGCAGCAGCAGGATGATGCTGAACGGCCACAAAGTGCTCCACAGCCGGGTTTGGCGCTGTTCGATGATTTGCGACGGCGCGACGGCTTCGAGTTTTGCGGCGATTTTCTCCAGGCTCTTTTCGCTCCATTCGTCGATCGAGAAATATTCGCCTTTACTCGACTCGGCGATTTGCTTGAGCAGATCGAGGCGCGGCCGGCCGTCATCGGTTTCGCCGTAGGAGAAGGCCGCGGTGAAGCTGGTGCGGTCTTTGCCCAAAGCCTTGCCCGCCAGGTTCGCTTCCGCTTCGACGCGATAGGTACCTTCCTTGGTCGGGATGAATTCGCCGCTGTACTCGCCGTCTTCGGCGTCGGCGCCGGTGGCAATTAGCATCGGTTCGCCGTCGGCGCTGAGCACGCGCAACTGCACCGAGGCTTGGCGCGCCGGCGTGAAGTCGTCTTTTAAAACTTTCAGTTTGATCGCGACTTTCTCGCCTGGTTGCGCTGACGCGATGGGACGAAGCTGCACTTGCTCGAAGGACGGCTCCTGGGCCAGCCAACGGACCGCTTGGCGGATGAGCTTAAGATGATTTTGCGGCGTTTCCTTGTTTCCCACGGCGAGGAAGTTCCAGCGCCAGGCATCGTCGCTCATAAGCGCGAGCGTCCGTCCTTTACCGAAGCGGCCGATGGCTAATAGCGGCGCGCCAGCGCCGTCGCCGCCGGTTGAGATCAACACTTCGCCGCGCACGCCGCGCACTTGATTGAGACCGGTGAGCGGCGGCATCTTGCTCCAGGCTTCTTCATTGGTCTTCGGATCGGGCACCAGCCGTGTCACCGGATGGGCCTTGCCCGTGGGCGTGAGCACCGCGTTCAGCGCACCGAGGGATTGATAATTTCCCTTGCCGTCGAGCTCCACCGGCAACACTTCCTTCAGCGCGCTTTCGCCGTAGCCGCCGCTGTCGAAGGCGCGCGCGCCGCCGAACATGGCGAAGCCGCCGCCGTCGCGCACGAAGTCGCGCACGCGGTCAAGATAAACCGGATTGAAATAGGCGCGGTGCGAAAAATCGTCGAAAAAAATTACATCGAAGTTTTTCAACTCTTCGAGAAAGATGTCGTCGATGGGAAAGGGGATCAGGCTCAACTGGCTCTCGGGCACGTCGACGCTGTCGGTGGGGGTGCGTAAAAAGACGAAGGAGACCAGCTCGATCAGCGGATCTTGCTTCATCGCCATGCGCAGAAATCGGTAGTTCCACGCCGGCGAGCCGGAGAGCGTCAGTACGCGCAGCTTGTCGCGCTGCACGTCGACTTTGAATTCCTTGTGATTGTTCTGGGCGATCTGTTCACCCGGCTGGGCCGGGATGGTCACGGAAAATCCATGGGTGCCGAGATCTTTCGGCGTGAAGCTGAGGGTGATTTTCTGCTCGAAAAGATCGGCGTCGATGGTAATATTTCGCGTCGCGACGAGATTTTTACCGCGGTTGAAAAACAGCGGCACGGATTTTCCCTTCATGCCGGAGGCGGTGACGGTGAGATCGAGCTTGAACTCGCGGCCGCGAAAGGCGAATTCCGGCGCGGCGAGCTTGGCGATGCGCACGTCAAGGAAGTTTTCGGCATTACCGACGCCGACGGTGAAGACCGGCACCGGCAGGGGCGGCGCGCCACCCAGAGATTTTTTGTCGCCGTTGGTAATGCCGTCGGAAAACAGCACGATGGCCGATTGCGCGGCGCCGTCACGGGCGGTCTGCTGTAACAATTCCAATAATCGCGTGCCGGGATCTTGCGGCTTCAAGCCCGCCAGGCTACTTGGCGCGATGGGCTCCAAGCTAGTGCCGAAGCGGATGACGCGGAGATCGTAGTCGCGATTGAGTTTTTGAAGCAGCGTGTCATTAGCGTTACCCCCAGCGAGCTTCTCGCGCACCCGATCGAGACGGCTTTTTGCCGGCTGTGCCGCCGTTGGCGCTTGATTGCTCGCCGGGAAGTTCATGCTCTGGGAGCTGTCGATCAACAACGTCAGCGGCCGGCGTAGCTTAGTGACGCGCTTGTCGATCAGCGCCGGGCCGAGCAGAAAAAACAACAAGCCGAAATAGACCACCGCGCGCAGCAGGGTGAGAAAGACGCATTGGCCGGCGGGCAAGCGTTTTTTCAAGCCGAGAAATTGCTGCACCAGCAGCGCTGCGGTCACGGCGCCGATCAGCGCGATCAACCAGCCGGGCAAGGTGCCGATGAAATAGAGTTCTTGCATCGTTTACCGGGTCAGCCGCTTACGGATAAACGGCACATGGATGAGGTCGTCTTTGTAGTTTTCGGTCATGGCGTAGAGAATCAAATTGATGCCCAGATGAAAGGCGTCTTTGCGCTGCGCTTCGCCGCCGGGAGTGCAGGCGTTGGTCCATTTGCCAAGCTGATCACGCTCCCAGGCGCCGCCCAAGTCGTTCTGGCAGTAGATCACCGGCATCGCATTGCCGAGGGTAATCCCCTCGAGCGTGGGGCTGACCATGCGCACGCCGCCAATTCGGCGCAAGAGATAATAACTGCGCAGCGCGGCGTGGCCGCTCGGCACGCGTTTGAATTCATTGCCGGGAAAGATTTTTTGCATCTCGCGGCGCACCGCTTTGTCGAAGCCGTAACCTTGCTGGCCGAGCGCGTCGTCGATGAGCAGAAAACCGCCGTAGGAAAGAAAGCGCCGCAGGTTGTCAATCTCATCGGCGCTCAACGGGTCGAATTCATACTTGCCGGCCAGGTAGAGAAACGGATAGTTGAATAAATCGCGATCGGTGAGACTGACTTCATGGCGCACCGTGGCCGCCTCGACGCTGGTGCGCGCCATCAGTTCTTCCATCAACGGCGTGACCGAGAGCGGATGGGGATTCCAATCGCCGCCGCGATAGCGGATCTGGGCAAAGACGAACTGCAAGACGCGCTTGTCTTTGGGATGATTGGCGAATGCTAACCTTGGCAGAAGTGTCGTGCCGATGAGAGCTTGGGCTGCTAGTTTGATGAATTTTCGGCGGTTCATGATTCTACCGGATCAATGCATATTGGAGAATGCAAATTGCAGAATGCATAATCTCGGATTCCCTGGCTGCCATTTTAACTTCTGCATTCTGCAATATCCATTTTGCATTGGATTCCTAAAATCTTTGCCCAAGCCATCCTTCTAACAACAAGGTTACAATGAGCAACGCCAGCAAGGGAAGCGCGAGGTCGACGCGCTTGCCGCCCTCCTTGAGGGCATCTACCGGGATCACTTGGGCGCGGATCGGGGTCAGCTTGGCCTGCAGCTCGCGTGGGCTAATTTCCTCCAAGCGCGATTCAAGGAATGGCGCGTTGACGGCGTAAAGCTGCGGCACTCCGCCGTCCTTCTCGGCGCCGGCGGGCAGCGCTAGGCGGTAGATTCCCGCTCGATCGTTGTCGTCAATGGTTGCGATGGCGGTCGCGCTCGCGCGATCTTTCGCGGCGGCGATGGCGACTTCTAAATTCCGCTTGTCCGGTTTGGTCACGCGAAGATTTTTGCCGACGAAGCTTGGCGGCAGGGACAACTCTTTAACGGCTCCTACAACGATGCCGCCGTCCAAACTGCCGCGCTTGCCGCCGGCGAGATATTGGGTCAGCGATTGGATCAACGGCAGATAAACGGTTTTCACCGGCAAGTCGTTCCAGTCGCGGTCGGCGCTGGTGGTGAGCAGCATGACTTTGCCGGCGCCGACTTTTTGTTCGAGCAGGAGCGGATCGCCGTTGGCGAGCGAGATCAGCGCTTTGCCGGCGCCGTGCGCGTAGCTCCAGACGCGCGCCGACTTGATCGATTCCGCTAGAATCGCATCGGAGAAAATTTGCAGCGCCGGATGAGCGAGATCGATTTTGTCGATCTTTTCGCCGCTGGCTTCGGCGCCGGTCTTCTTGTCGCCGAGTGCCACGGGCAGAATCTGAGCGAGTTTCTGATTGTACTGATCCGGTTGAAGCTTATCGCCGGCAAAGATCAGCAAGCCGCCGCCCTGGCGCAAATAGGTTTGCAGTTTGCCGATAAAGCTATCGGGTAGGGTGGCGACGTTGCACAGCGCGATCACTTGATAGGAGTCTAAGTTCGCCGCGTTCAAGCCGTCGGTGACAATGACCGTGGGGAGAAACAGCGAGGTATCGCGCTCGCCCGCCGGGTTGAGCGCGCGGATTAGAAAAAAACTTTCGCTTTGCACCAGTGAGGTCTGCGGATCGCCATCGACCACCAGGACTCTCAGTTTATCCTGCGCTTCCAGAGTGAAATTCGCGACCGGGTTGCCGGCGAAGTTTTCTTTTTTCAAAGTCACTTGGCCGGTATGGGCGCCCGGCTGGCCGATGCGGGTCTGAAAGCGCACCGAGATCTCGCCCTTGGGCGGCACGGTGGCGAGCTTTTGTTCCTTGTTTTGTCCGTCGATGCTCAGCTGCACCAGCAGGTCCTTGATTTCGCTATCGCTGAAATTGGCCACGGTGGCTTCGATTTGCACCGGCAGATTGACGCCGATGCTCTGGCTGGCCAGGCGGACTTCCTTAATGCTGCCGTTGAGCGGCTGTTGCTTGCGGCCGATGTGAATCAACTTGAGCGCGATCGACGGATCGACCTGTTTCATGCTCGCCAGCGAAAATTGGTCCCAGCCGGTGAGCCCCATGTCGGTGATGAAGCGGATTTCCTTTTCTCCGGCCGGGTCCTTGAGCAGTTCGTAAGCCTTGCTCAAGGCCGCGCTCAGATTTGCCGTGCCATCGGCGATCTCGATGGCGTCCAATTCTTTCAACAGGACATCTTTTTGACCCTTGAGGCGGAACGCTTGCTCGCCGTCGATGTTGGTCGGGATCAATGCCGCGCGGTCGCCGTCGTTCAGGCCGGAGATCAAAAAACGCGCCGCTTCTTTGGCTTGTTTAAAACCGTTGCCGTCGCCGGCCCATTTCATGCTGAGTGAATTGTCCAATATCACCACTAACACCACCGGGCCGCCGCCGGCGAACAGGCCCGCGCCGGTTTGAAAGATCGGATTGGCGAGCAAGAGCGCGAGGCAAATCACCGCCAGCGTGCGCAGCGCCAAGAGCAGCCAGTGGCGCAGGCGGTAGCTCCGCGAGATGCGCTTTTGCGACAGCAAGATGAAGCGCACGGCGGGAAAGCGGATGCGCTTCAGGCGGCGCCGGTTGAGCAAATGGATCAGGATCGGCAGCGACGCCGCGGCGAGACCGAGCAAGAAGGCGGGATAGAGAAAGAAAACCGACATCGCCGGCTCAACCCCTCCAGCTTAGGTAGCTCGCCAACGCTCGATCGAGCGGCGTCGATGTCGAGATCAGTTGATAGTCAATGGAGTCCGCATGGCACTGCTTGCGCATGTCGGCGATGAACTCTTGCACGACGGTCTGGTAAGTCGCGCGAATGGCGCGCGGGTCGGCGATGATTTGCAGGTTTGCCGCTTCCAAGTCTTCGAACAGGATATTGCCGTCAAAGGGCAGATCGAGCTCGGCCTGATCCAATAAGTGAAACACGATGACATCGTTGCCCTTGAAGCGGAACTGGCGCAGCCCCTTGAGAATGGGCTCGGGCTCGTCGAGCAGATCGGACACCAGAATGACCAAGCCGCGCCGGCGCATCTGGCCGGCGATGTCTTCGAGGATTTTACCGACGTTGGTTTCGCCGGCCGGGCCGCGGTTCTCCAGGGCGTGGAGAATTTGCGGCAGATAGTCGCGCTTGGCGCGCGGTGGGACGAAGGATTCGATGCGATTCGAAAACGTCACGACGCCGGCGGCGTCCTGCTGCTTGAGAATCAAATAGGCTAGCGATGCCGTCAAGGTGCAGCCGTAATCGAATTTGCTGATGCCGTTCGAGGCGTAGTTCATCGACGCGCTGGCGTCGAGCAGGAGATAAGCGCGCAGGTTGGTTTCGTCCTCATATTCTTTGATAAAGTAACGGTCGAACTTGCCGAGCGCCTTCCAGTCGATGCGGCGGATCTCGTCGCCGGGCGAATACTCGCGGTGCTCTTCGAACTCGACGCTGAAACCCTTGGCCCGGCTCTTGTGCACGCCGGACATCAAACCTTCGACCACCCAGCGCGCGCGCAAGCCGAGATTGGCGATGCCGGCGAGGACTTTGGGGTCGAAGTAGTTTTTGTCGTTGGTGGCCATTGGAAATTACAGATTCAAAATTCCAGATTCCAAGATTCCGGAAAATTTGGAATCTGGAATTTGTAATTTGGAATTTTAGCTGCGCGCCAGGTAAATTCTTACCACCGGCGTCGGAGATAATCTAGCGCGGCGCGGGCGCGGGTAATTCCAAATTGCAGATTTCAGATTCCGGAACGAATTTGGAATCTTTAATTTGCAATCTGGAAACGGACGCCGTGTTTATGGAAACACCTCGATACTCTCCTGAGTAATTGAGATTAGCTTTGATCCCGCCGTTAGAGCAGTTTCAATGTCGGTCCAATCAGAAGTGAGGATCTCAAAAAGGCGGTCATTGCTGCAATTACCAACGGCGACGTGGAGCACTTGCGGCGGCGCGCCGAAAAGCAGGGATCGATTATAAAAGTCATTGTCTTTGCTGACAATGACCGATCGTAGCCGTCTTCCTCGGTTCCATACTCCTGTATCCGTGGCTCTTAGTTGATTCAAATCAACGAGGTGCTCGGCCTCGTGACCACGAGATCTCAGCCAGCGAGCAAGACGCGGCGGAAGATTCACATCGACGATGAATTTCACCTGTTTAGCACGACTTCGCGATGGGCCGCTTGCCGCGCTGCGTAAAGCAGACAGGCGTCTATGTCAGCCCTTTCTAGGTAGGGAAAGTCGACGAGGACTTGCTCGGGTGTCATACCACCTGCAAGCATTTCAAGTATATGACTGACCGTGATTCGCATGCCGCGAATTGTCGGCTCTCCGCCGCAAACGTTAGGCTTAATTGTGATTCGATCGAAGTACATGTTGACATTGTATAAGAACGGTTTTTAAAGGCAATCTGATCATGGTCCTCTTTGACCTTTCGTCACTTCCCCTCCCCCACCAAAATGAACGGCGCCCAAAAGGATCGATGTGAAGTCGAGATTGACGCGAGAGGCGAGTTATCGCCGCTGGAAATTTCGGTACAAACCAATAGATTGGCGAAGTGGTATTCGACAGGCTACGACTCGTTTTGCTCGTAAACGGAGTCCACAATAACGTTGGAAAGTTCCCGCGTCGCCCCATCAAAGAAAATCTGCCCGTAATTCCCGAAATCCCCTCTATAAGTTTTCTGTTTTATGATATCTAAGGAAGGTCTCTACCCAAGGGGGACTGCACCGTGCCGATTCGTTTGTATCTTGACACTAACGTGCTTTGCCGTCCTTTTGACGATCAGACGATAGCGAGGATTCGTAGAGAGACCGAGGCCTTTGAACGTATTCTCGAGAAGATAAGAAATGATGACGCCGTCTATTTCAGTTCCGAGGTCCTGGTATTTGAGATTGAAAGGATCCTATCGCCGGCGAAAAAAGCCAAGGTCTTGGCCTATCTTGATTTGAGCAGTGGTTTTCACGCCGCAAGCGAGCAAACTGTTGTCATTGCCGATGAGATTATGGAAAAATTCAAGCTAAAGCCGCGAGACGCGCTCCACGCAGCTAGTGGCTTAATGGGAGGAGCTCAATATTTCCTTTCTTGCGACGACGGTGTAACAAGCGCGTATTTCGGAGCATTCAAGGAGGTTTAGAAGAAAATCCCTCTCTCTGGTCGTTGAAAATGATGTCCGCACTTTAGAAGTTATGAATCCCGAAAATTTCGTTGAGAGAATGAGATGGTGACCCATGGGAAAATCCGTTGAGAAAGTCGAAGAAACACTGATACGAGAAGGCTGGAAGGCGCTGGTGAATAAGATGGGTGTTGCCAAAGCCACCCGTTTTTTGGTGGCATTCGAGCGTGGTGAAGGAGACACCGTAAAGGAAATCAAGCGTTTCTGGCGCGGCAAGTCGCTGGACGAAATTTATCGAATGGTAAAGCGGAGAAAAGTAACGCCGTAGCGATCTATTTGGGTTCACAGCATTGCAGCGATTTCTCGTCTTCTTGACGTTTGACAGCGATACCCCCTTTATCCTATAAGCTTGCCTACTTTGATTTGCATCGTGGTCCGGCCCGTGGCTCCGGAAAAGGGGCGGGGAGGGTGGCGGCGACGCGTTTTCCGAGAGTCCGATTGGGTTCAACCCAGTTGGACTTTTTTGTTTCACGGTGGTTGTGACGAACAAGATTCATGAAGCTAGCGCTCTATTAAGCACCGTGCGCTTTCTCGCTAGAGCGGCGAAATGCAGCCCGTCGGTTTTTCGCTCTTGAGATTTGCCGCAGGCGAGCATGGAGAGTTACGCAAGTATCGCAAATCTGACACGCGGTATTGAGCTAATCTAGCGCGGCGCGGGCGCGGGCAATTCCAAATTGCAGATTTCAGATTCCGGAACGAATTTGGAATATGGAATCTGTAATTTGTAATTTGGAATGGGCGTCCGCGCCGCGCTAGCGCGCCGCCTTGCCGTCGGTGGACGGTTTCACGTCGGTGAGCAAGCGGTTGATAATGTCGAGGGAGCTGATGCCTTCGCCTTGGGCCTTGAAGTTGGGCACGATGCGGTGGCGCAGCACGGAGGGGGCCAGCGCCTGGATGTCTTCGATCGATACGGCGTAACGGCCTTGCAAGATCGTTCGTGCCTTGGCGCCCAGGATTAAATATTGCGAGGCGCGCGGGCCGGCGCCCCATTCGACGAAGTCCTTGACGTAGGGCGAAGCCGTGCTGTTCTGTGGACGGGAGTTTTGCGCCAGGGCGACGGCGTAGGAAATCACAAAAGGCGACACCGGCACCTTGCGCACCAAATCTTGGTAACGCAGGATCGCCGCGCCGTCCATGACTTTTTGCGGCGACGGTTTCTCGGTCGACGTCGTCTGCATGACGATCTGCACTTCATCGTCGAAGTCCGGGTAGCGGATTTCAATATTGAGCATGAAGCGGTCGAGCTGCGCTTCGGGGAGCGGATAGGTGCCTTCCTGCTCGATGGGATTCTGCGTCGCCAGGACGAAAAACGGCAGATCGAGCGGGTAGGTGTTGCCGCTCGCGGTGACCTTGTATTCCTGCATCGATTGCAAGAGCGCCGCCTGAGTCTTCGGCGGTGTGCGGTTGATCTCATCGGCGAGCAATATGTTGGTGAAGATCGGCCCTCTGAGAAACTGAAAAGCTCTCCGGCCGGTGGCGGCGTCTTCTTGGAGTATGTCGGTGCCGGTGATGTCCGACGGCATCAAGTCAGGAGTAAACTGAACGCGGTTGAAATTCAGATGCAAGATTTCCGACAGCGTGCTGATCAGCAGCGTTTTCGCCAAGCCCGGCACGCCGACGATCAGGCAATGCCCCCTGGCGAACAGCGCGATCAGGACTTCTTCAATAACCCGGTCTTGGCCGACGATGACCTTGCGGATCTCGCCCAGCATGGCGTCGCGTTTGGCGGCGAACTCTTCGATCTCGGCGATCTCATGTTGCTGAATCTCCGGTGCTTCCATGGGTATCCTTTGCTCTCGCTTAAATTAGCTTCAATTGCTGCCGGCGAGCTTTTCCAGAGTGGTCTTTGCCTGCCGGGCTTTCTCGTGGTCGCCGAGGGCGGCGTAGGCGTCGATCAGCAGGCGATAGATCAGCGGATGGAACGGGTTGATTTGCATCGCCTCTTCGAGCACGCTGCGCGCTTCCTTGAATTGTTTATTCGCGTGATAGGCGCGGCCGAGCTGGACATAGGTATTCACGCCGTCCGGCTCGATCTCCAGGGCTTTCTTGAGCAGTGCCAGCGCTTCGTCGGCGCGGTTTTGTTCGACCATCACACGGCCAAGCTTGTTGAGAATGACCGGTGACTGCGGGCTTGCCTGCAAGGCGCGCTGGTATTCGCTCAGCGCCGCCACCGGGCGGCCCTTGGCGAGCAGTTGGTCGGCCAGATGGGTGCGGTTGCGCGCGATGGCGGATTGAATTTCGCGCAGCTCGACCACGTCTTCGTCTTCCTTCTGGTCTTTGCGCACTTTCAAGCGGCGCACCCGGCTACCTTCGATGGCTTTCAGCCCCTTGGCTTTGAGAAAGCCTTTCCACTTGGTCTCGAAGGCATCGAACGTCATGCCGTAGACTTTCTCGATCGCTTCGGGCGCCGGTTTGTCATTGAGTTCCGCGAGCAACTCGCGCATGCCGGGGCTACCTTTACTCTGATTGATAAAGTCCACAGCCGAGGCGGCTTCGGCGTAGGCCAGCTGCACTTGCTCCGGCGTGTCCAGATGGATCAGCGACGGTTCCATTTTTTTAAAGCCGACAAACTGGTTTTTCTCAAGTGCTTGAACCAGCAAGGTTTGATTGGCCGGGGTTAAATAATCTTCGCCGGCGGCGTTTGCCGCCGGCGCCGCTTTGCGCCAGCGGGTTTCGTAGAAGCGGGCCATGCCCTCGTGCAGCCAGATCGGCGCCTGGTTGTTAGTCAAACCGACGATCGCGTAATGCAGATATTCATGGCTGAGCGAATCGACCCAGCGGTAACCGAAGCTCAGCGCCCGCGGCGAGATGATCATCAGCTTGTTGAATTTACAGATGCCGACGGCGCCGGTCTCTTCGATGTCGCGCAGCGAAAGCGTCGAGATGGCGTTAAAGCTGGTGGCGTCCGGGGCGATCTCGACGCGTACTTTGTCCTTCGGATAATAGCCCAACTCGGCGCCGATGGCATCGTAGCTTTTTTCCAACGCGCCCAGCGCGTGGGGCACGAGGATGGCGTCGCGCCGGTCGTCGACGAACAAGATAAAATGATTGCTCTCGTAGCGTTTTAAGTTCTTATGAACGTCGACGGTGAGTTGGCTGAGCAACTTCCAGCCTTGGCGCCGCTGATCTTTCGAGGCTAGCGAGTCTGCGGCCAAAGCGCGCTCGATGGCGCTTAATGCTTCTTGATAGCGGCCTTGGTAAAACTTGATCCGGCCGTCGAACTCGAGCGCTGCCGCAGATTTGGGATTGTCCTTGAGCGCCTTAGCGGCGGCCGCCTCGGCTTCGCCGATGCGCCAGGCGTCCAAAAAATCTTCGCCGGTTTTGAATTCCCGCTCTGCTTCCGCGGCGAAAAGCCGAGCGGCGAGCAAACAAAACAGGATAGCGAATAACGAAAGTCGGTATTTCAAGCGGCGTCACTCGGAAAGATTTTTGAAGTAGCGCTCGATCTGCTCTTTCATCTGTGGCGGCACGCCTTGCTTGAGCGATTCGAGGATTTCCTCGCGGAAGTTACGCGGCGCTTTGTAGTCTTCTTTGCCCGGCAGGCGAAACTTTTCCGTGTCTAGGCCGGTGAAGCCTTGTTCGATATCGAACTCGGGAAATTGCGGCATGCCCGGCAGCGGCGTGAGCGAGCCAAACGGCAGGAAGCGGCCGCCGCGGAATAGCCGGGTCATCGGCATATTGCCCAACTGGCCGCGCTGCGCCATCTGCTGCATCGCTGACTGCATCTGCTGTTGCGACTGGGACAGCCGTTCCAGCGCGGTGCGTTCCGGCGGCACGGCGCCGCGCGCGTCGAGCTGGCCCAAGCGGCCCTGGGCGCTGCCCATTGCCTGGCCGGCTTCGCCGATGCTTTGCAGGATCTTCGGATCGAGTTGGGGGAAAAGCTGGAACAGCGATTCCAACTTCTCGTGCAGCGTTTCGGTTCGCTCCTTCAAGACATCTTGGCGCTGTGCCAAGTCGCGTAGTTGGCGTTTGTCGGCGTCGCTGAGCGCTTGCAGCGGTTCGTTGAGCATCGCTTGCAGCTCGGATTTGATGTCGTTGACGCTTTTTTCGGCGCGCTGCGTCTTGGGCTCTTGCACCGCCGTGCGTTTTTTCGCCATCTCCTTACGCAGATAACCGTCGCCGTCGTTAAAACCGGGAAAATCGCGCTGGCTCAGCTTGGCGATCAAGTTTCTCAGCAGCGCGTTCATGGTCGCGTCGTCCATATTACTCAGCAGGCTTGGATCGTCGGCACCTTCGCGATCGGGGAACAGTTCGGTCAATTTGCCCAGCTCGGCGATGGATCGCTCTAAAAAGCGCTCCAGTTTGCTTTTCAACGCGGCATCGCGCTCGGTCATGCCGGCGCTGTTGATGCTCTCGGTGTTGACCAGGATTTCTTGCTGTTCGCGGGCGAGCTCTTGAAGTTCGTTACTCTGGCGCTGCATCTCGCCCTGCATCCGGCCCATGCCCGACGCCATCTGCGAGCGCTGCATGTTCTGCATGGCGGCGACCATTTGCGCCATCTGATTGAATAGCTCGCGCGCCAACTGCCGGGCGCCTTCGATATCGCCCTGTTGCAGGCGCTTACGAATCTCGTCGAGCTGGCGCTGCATCTCTTGAAAGCCGAGGGACTGCATCTGCTCGGGGTTCATGAAATCGTCGGGCATCTGCTGCGCCAACTGCGACATGGCTTGTTGCAGCTCGGCGAGAGTTTTCGCCAACTCAGAGATTTGTTTCATGATCGCGTCGAGATTCTTATCGCCACTTGAGAGCTTGTCCAAGGAGTCCATCAAGCGTTCTTGACTGCGCGCCAGATCCTGGGCGCGCGACGCCAGATCTTGGGCCTGCATGCGCTTGCCGATGTCTTCGGATAACAGCGACATGCGCTCCAATTCAGACGAAATTTCGTCGCGGGCTTTGAGTTTGTCGTCGGTATTTGCGGCCTGCTCCTGTTTTCTCAATAGGTCGTTTTGGGTAAATTCCAAGTTGCGTTTAAGCGCTTCGAGATCCGACCAAGTGGCGAAGTCCGACATGCGGTCTTTTTCCGTGCGCCGCATCACTTCTTCAGTTCGCTTGAGCGCTTCGGCGAGATTTTGCTCGAAGCGCTGTTGCATGTCTTTCGCTTGCGCCGTCGGCTTTTCACCCGGCTGCGGCGTTTCCAGGTGATCGCCGAGCAGATCGATCATGCGCGCGTTCAAGTCGCGCACCATCTCGGTGATCAGCTGATGCTCGCCTTTGAGATTCTTTAGCTTCAAGCGCACCGAGCGCGAGGTGCCGATCTTGGGCCCTGAGATGGTGTCGTTATCGAAAATTTGCAGGAAAAAAAGTGCCTCCTCGCCGTCGCGGAGCGCCAGCTTGCCCAAGTCCCATTTATACTGTTCGCGCAGGATGAGCCGCTTGATGTCGTCTTTTTGCAAGCGGATCTTGTCTTCGCGATCGCCGACCTTAGTGATTAAATTGACCTCCGAGATGCCGAAATCGTCGCGCGCGCTATATTCGAGATTCAAAATCTCGTCGCCGTTGATTTCCAAGTCTTCGGTGGGGCGGAGCAGATCGACGGTGGGAAAGCCGTCGGGTTTAACGCGCAGCTCGTAGCTGATCGGCGTGTTACGAAAGCCATGCTGATCTTCAACTAGAATTCTGTACGACTGAGACTGAAATAGCACCAGATTCGCCTGCAATTTGCGGCCGTCGACCTTGAGCGGGATTTTCTTGCCGTCGTCCATCATGATCTCGGCCTTGACCACCTCTTTGGTTGCGACTGCATCGAGACGAATGGTAGAGCCCTTTAATCCTTCGATGCCGCCTTCGGGCATGGAGACCGAGCCCAGGCCGGTGTAGGCCGGCGGATAGAGGATCAACTGCACGTTGGCGATCTCCGGCGGGTCGATCGCTTCGGCCGTGAAGGTCGGCGAGGTCAGCGCCGCGTTGGCGACCCGGTATTTCAAAGTTCTTTCGAGGCGAGAAATTTTCGCGCTGAACTTTCCCACGCCGAGATTTTCCATGACGGCCTTTTCCAGGCCGACGAGCTCGCCGCGCGCATTCACGCCGTGCCAGGTAATTAAATCGAGCGCAGCCGGGAGCGCCCCCGCTGTCGCCGCTAGAATCGTCACCGGCGTGCCGCGCGCGACGCGTAAGCCCTTCGGCTCGACTTCGAGCGTCGTGATCGTCGGCGGCAAGTGATCGAGCGGATGGGCGAGCATGCTGAGCGTCCCGCCCACCCAAGCGGGATTGAACAGCACCATCGCCGCCACCGGCGCGAGCAAAAAGCCGAGCAGCCGTAGGCTTGATCGTAGCCGTTGAGTGTCGAGCAGCTCGTCGATCTTAAGTCCAGCGATCTGTTTTTTTGTCGTGCGTAGGAGCGCCAGGACCATGGAAGTCGAAAACCCCGGGACATTTTTGGCAGCCACGACCTGGGGATAGAGCTGCAGCGAATTGATCAGATTGTTACGCAGCTTGGGCTGTTTTTGTTCGATATAAAGAGCGGCTCTCTCTTGCGACATCCGGCCGAGAAACCGATAGATCGTCCAACCGATGACGTCGAGCAGCACCAAGCCAGTGATAATGCTGTAAGCCAGCGGTGCGTAGGGCAGCAGACTCTTAAGATAAAAAACCGCCGGGCCGGCGGCGAACAGCAGCAGGGCGCAGATCGCCCAGAGGCAGAGTCCTTCCACCCCTTGAAGCAGCTTAAAACGCCGAACGAAACGCTTCAGGAACGAGGCAAGTTCTTGATATTCTTCTTGTCCCATAAGTTACAAAACAAGCAGCATCTTATCTCTGAATCGGGGTGAATGTCCATCCCGTGAAGCGATGCTCTGGTGATTGGTGGCGCTTACAATGGGTCGCTCATGTCAGCTTGGTGTCTTTGATAATTTGCTTATTGCTCTCGTTTCAGGAACGGCGTCGGGTCAGAAAAGGATCCGCTTTTAGCCACCCGGCGCTACTTCGCTCCGACGCGGATCGGCGCCGCTGGTTCGGCAAATCTGACTCGATGTACGATGAATTGACGTTGGGGAACTTGAGCAATGGTAAGTTTTTTTCGTTGTCGGAAAAAAAATCTAGCCGGTGCTTGATTTTCGCCAGCTTTAAATGTTAAGTGGCGCCATGGATTTACTTGA
>CAYZJE010000522.1:0-2854 GCA_964478485.1 uncultured Syntrophobacter sp.
TGCCATATCGAGTCATTTCTCCGCGTATTGAATAACTTCGTGCATTTCGAACACATTCGGCCCGGCGAAAATCTCCGCCGGCGGCCGATTGCGGTGCGCTTCCTTGAATTCGCTACTGTCGGTCCAGGCGCGAAACGAAGCTTCGTCTTGCCAGTGGGTTAGAACAGTATAGTAATCGCTTTTCACCGGCCGCAAAATTTCCAACCGCACGAAGCCCGGCATGTTCTCGACCAACCGCGCGCGGCCCTCAAAGCGTTTTTCGAAGTCCGCCTCATGGCCCTTGGCTACCTGGAGCCGATTTGAAACGACGATCATGTTCATATTCTCCTTCAGCGCGAATCACGCCGCGGATTCTAAGTTGTAAAACCGCGCGACGTTGTCGTGCATCATCTTCTGCTTGATGCTGTCGGAAATATCTTTGCGAGCGCGGATGCCTTTGACCGTATGGGGCCAGTCGCCGTCCCAATGCGGGTAGTCGGAGGAGTAGAGAATGGTATCTTCCAAGCCCCAACGCATGGCGTCAGGAATCGTCTTCTCTTCGCACTCGACGCCGAAATAAATTCGTCCGCTCTTCACGTACTCGCTCGGCAGCTTGGTTAGATACGGCGCTTCGACCGCGCCGCGCTTTTCCACTTCCTCGTCGAGCCGATCCATCATGTACGGCACCCAGCCGATGCCGGATTCGAGATAGGCGATGCTCAATTTAGGAAAACGCTCAAACACGCCGCCGACAGTCGTCGCGATCAGCGCCATCATCTGTTCCGCTGGATGATCGATGGTGTGCGCCGAGAGAAATTTGCGAAAGCGTTGACCGCCGAGAGAGTCGGCCGAAGTGCCAGTGTGGAAGCCGATGCCGACGCCAAGCTTTTCTGCGGCGGCGTAAATTGGATCGTAGAAACCGTCGCCAAAGTCGGGCATCTGCGGCAGGTAAGTCGGCAGCACGCCAGCCGCCGCGCCACGTTCAATCACGGCGCGTTCAAGTTCAGCCGCAGCGGCACTGGGATCTTGCGGCGCCAGCAGGGCGACGAATTTTAACCGACTCGAATCCTTCTTACAGAAGTGAAACAGCCAGTCGTTGTAAGCGCGTGTGATTCCCGTGGCATAATCTTTCTCGTGCAGCGCGCTAACGTGCAAACCCGCCGTCGGATAGAGCACCATGACGTCGATGCCGTCTTCATCCATGGCCGCCAGTTGATCTTCCGGCCGTTCCGGCTTTTGCCCCAACTTGCCGTGCAGGTCGCGGTCCCACTCGTCGTTGGGAAACAAATTGCGCCGCTGCCAGCGCGGCTCCAAGAACTCACGCAATCCGGACATCGACTCACGCACATGCCCATCGGCATCGATCACTGTGTAGCTAGCCATGAGACCTCCTTTAGGAAGTAAGGAGTGAAAAGTGAGGAGTAAAGCGGCCCGTCCCCATCTCCTAACTACTTACTCCTTACTACTCACTTGTAAGTAATTCTGCCAAACATGCTGTGGTTTGAACCCCAGCACGCGCCGCGCTTTGGCCGAGTCGACGCAGCTCCAGTGCGTGCCGGAAACTTTTTTAATTTTCGCACAACGCGGCAAATATTCTTGCACCAGTGACAGCGTCGGCTGGATCATGCAATTGAGCGGCGCTGAAGCGATAAACACTTCATGTCCGGTGAACTTCGCTTCCAACGCCAGTCGGCAAGTCGCCGCCGCGTCGCGCGCGTCGATGTAAGTCCAGAATCCGTTCGCCCGCGTCTGTGGATTGCGCCAGCGCTCGCGAAAACTTTCATAAGTCAAATCGAAATTTACCCCTGGAAAGCGTAGGCTGCTCGCCGTCATTTGCTTGTGCACCGAGACCATCGAATCGGCGATCTGCTCGCCGAGAACTTTCGACAGTCCGTAAGAATCCTGCGGCTTCGATGGATGATCTTCGTCCAACGGCAAATAATCCGGCGCCCACAGCTTATGCGCGTAGATGAACCCGAACGCCGCGGTGCTCGACGCCATGACAACCCTCTTCACACCCATATCGGCAGCGGCGCGCAGCACGTTGTAACTCGCCGACACGTTGTTGCTCAGCGTCTCTGCATCCGGCGCCAGATTAGGCGCTTGGTAAGCGCCAAGATGAACAATGCCATAGGCGTCGCGCAGCGCTTCAAAGAGATCGCCCGAGTGACGTAGATCGACCAGCCAGCTCATGCATAACTTTTCCCGTGGCGCCACGCGGTCGAGACTCAGCACCTGATAACGGTGCGCCAACAGTTCACGAATCACAAACTGTCCCAACCGCCCACTGCCGCCGGTGACAACGACTTTTTTCATCCGTGGAGAATCTCCGTTGGTAATTTCTTGCCTCGGCGTGCTTGGCGTCTTCGAATCAGGAGTAACAGTAAGGAGTCAGGGACTTCTGACTTCTGACTTCTGACTTCTGACTTCTGACTTCTGACTTCTGACTTCTGACTTCTGACTTCTGACTTCTGACCAGCTACCGCTTCGGAATCAAAATCTCTTTCAACCGCGCGATCAGCGTCGGACTCAAATCGTACAAGTTTGCGAAGGTCTTCGCCGTCGTCGGGCCGTCGATGGGCGCAACTTCCAACTGCGATTTATCCGCCTCGGCGATCAATTCGCGGTCTTTGAAAGTTTTCATGAACGCCTGTTGCAGCGCCCCCAAGCGCTCCGGCGGCGTGCCTGGCGCGACGGAGAACGGGAACTGATAGACGTGCACGTTATCGGCCACACGCAGCAGTGTTTTGGCTTCTTCAGTCTTGGCGTAACTGATCGCCAGCGGAACTTTTTTTAAGTCGGGATGAGACTTGAACGTCGCCTGCAAGACCACGGTGATTTTCCCCGTCTCCATCTGGCTGCGCCAGGAAACCTT
>CAYZJE010000523.1:0-2363 GCA_964478485.1 uncultured Syntrophobacter sp.
CGCTGGCCAATCTGCCGGCGCAGTTCGAGCCGGCGAAGTACGAGCGCATGGTGTTCGGCTTGATTCTGATTCTCATGATGATCTTTCGCCCGCAGGGAATCTTGCCGCCCAAGCAGGAGAATAAGAAATGACTCCCGCAAAGGCGCAAAGGCGCAAAGGTCGGAATCATTGTCATTTCGACCCCTTCGACAAAGCTCAGGACAAGCTCCGGGAGAAATCCTTCTTAGATCCCTCGCATCCGCTCGGGATGACGGGCTTTGGCCCGTCACTTTGCGCCTTTGCGCCTTTGCGGGAGAACTCTTCTTCCCCTCGGCTGGTGCAAGAAGTAGTCTAAGCATGGCGTTACTCGAACTACGCGATATTTCGAAACGCTTCGGCGGCCTGCAGGCGCTGGCGCGGGTGAGCATGGAACTGGAAGAGGGCACGATCGCCTCGCTCATTGGTCCCAATGGCGCCGGTAAAACGACGCTGTTCAATACCTTGACCGGCCTTTACCGGCCGGACGCCGGCGAGATTCGCTTTCAAGAACGCTCGCTCATCGGCATGACGCCGGACCGGATCACCAGCGCTGGCATCAGCCGAACCTTTCAGAACATTCGCTTGTTCGCTCATATGACCGTGCTCGACAATGTTTTGGTCGGCATGCATTCGCGCCTGCACACCGGGCTGGCCGATATTTTGCTGGCTTCGAAGGGATTTCACAGCAGTGAAAAGGAGGCCCGGCGCAAGGCGATGGCGCTGATCGAGCTGACCGGTCTTTCCGGCCGAGAGAACGAGTGGGCGCAGCAGCTTTCCTACGGCGAGCAGCGCCGTCTCGAGATCGCCCGCGCCCTGGCGGCCGAGCCGCAACTGTTGTTGCTCGACGAGCCGAGCGCGGGCATGAACGGCAGCGAAGCGCAGGCGTTGATGGCGCTGTTTAAAGAACTGATCGGCAAATATGTCAAAGCGATTCTCCTGATCGAGCATAATATGCGCGTCGTGATGGGCATCTCGGATCGCGTGCACGTGCTCGACTATGGCGAAAAAATCGCCGAGGGCGATCCCGACCAAGTGCGCCAAGATCCCAAGGTCATCGAAGCTTATTTGGGCAGTGGGTCCTGGGTAGTTAATGCTCAAAGTTAACGGCATTCATGTCTACTACGACGCGATTCACGCGCTCAAAGGCGTGTCTTTCGCCGTCGAGAAGGGCGAGTTGGTCACGCTCCTCGGCGCCAACGGCGCGGGTAAAACCACCACGCTGAAAACGCTGTCGGGACTATTGCGACCAAGAGCGGGCTCGGTGGAGCTCGAAGGCACGGCGTTAGAAAAAGTCGAGCCTCATGAGATCGTCCGGCGCGGAGTCGCCCATGTGCCTGAGGGCAGGAAAGTTTTTCCGCGCTTCACGGTGCTGGAAAATTTACACATCGGCGGCTACAGCCGTGACAAACGCGCGCTTAAACCAGAGCTGGATTTCGTCTTTCAAATGTTTCCGCGCTTGCGCGAGCGCCACAAGCAATACGCCGGCACGCTCTCCGGCGGCGAGCAGCAAATGCTCGCCATCGGCCGGGCGCTGATGGCGAAACCGAAATTACTCTTGCTCGACGAACCGTCCATGGGACTGGCGCCCAAGATCGTCGAGCAAATACTGGAAAATATTCGGGCGATCAATAAAGCCGGCGTAACGGTCTTGCTGGTCGAACAAAACGCCGCCATGGCGCTGGCGATCTCGCACCGTGGCTATGTCTTAGAAACCGGCATGGTGATTCTCGAGGGCAGCGCTAGCGAATTGGCGGGAAACGATCTGGTCCGGCAGGCGTATCTCGGTGGATGAAGTGTCAAACCGGATAAGAAATTTAACCGCAAAGGGCGCAAAGGGCGCAAAAAAAAATCACGACGAGATTCCGAGTGTAGGGGCGTATCACGATACGCCCTGCGTTGGTGGCGCGGCAGTTTTAGTAGGGTGCGCTTCGCGCACCGGTCAGTCTCGGATTATCTCTCGCAAAGGCGCCAAGGCGCGAAGGTCAGAACAGATTGTCATTTCGACCCCTTCGACAAAGCTCAGGACAAGCTCCGGGAGAAATCTTTATTAGATCCCTCGCATCGGTTCGGGATGACGGGCCACGCCCGTCACTTAGCGTCTTTGCGCCTTTGCGGGAGTAATTCCCGGCGTGCTTTAAACCAACTTGATTAACCGTTAAACTCAGCCAACGTGCAATACCAAACTCGACAGATGATCTTCGGCAGCGGCAACGTGACGCCGGCGGTCAAATTTTTGCTGATCGTCAATGTCGGCGTATTCATCCTGCAAACGGTGATCGGCGCGTCATTAGAGCAGCAGCTGAACTTTTACTTTGGCTTGGTGCCGCCGCTGGTTTTGCAAAATC
>CAYZJE010000524.1:0-3198 GCA_964478485.1 uncultured Syntrophobacter sp.
GCTTCGTTCGCGCGACTTCGTCACCGCGGCGCGATCGCTCGGCTCGGGGAATTTCAAGATCATCCTGCGCCATATCATTCCGAATCTAATTCAAACCTCTCTCGTCATCGGCACCTTCGCCATGGCATCGTCGATCATCGCCGAGGCGAGCTTGAGTTTTCTCGGCGTCGGCGTGCCGCCGGAAATCCCCACCTGGGGCACCATGCTCGCCGACGCGCGCATCTACATCAGCACGGCTTGGTGGCTGCCACTCTTCCCCGGCCTGTGCATCTTTGTCACCGTGCTCGGCATCAACCTGCTCGGCGACGCGCTCCGCGATCTCCTCGATCCGAGGCTCAAACGGACGGGGTCGGGACTGTGAAGGCAAATTGGAGTGATGGAGTAGTGGAGTGATGGAGTAATGGGTTCGGAAACCCAACACTCCAATACTCCATCACGCCAATTCCGGTTCGTTGATTCTCACTCGGACTCGTGTAGATTGATCGCCATGCGCCGTACCAAAATCGTTTGCACCATTGGACCCGCCAGCTCATCCGACAAAATGCTCGAGGGGCTCATCCGAGCGGGCATGGACGTGGCGCGGCTCAATTTTAGCCACGGCGATCACCCGTCGCACCGGCGCGTGATCCGCAGAATACGTCAGCTCGAACGCAAGCTCGGCAGACCGGTGGCGATCCTGCAAGACCTGCCGGGACCGAAGATCCGCATCGGCGCGGTGGCCGGCGACCGGGTTCGTCTGCAAACGCGCCAGTCTTTCGTGCTTACCAGTAGAAAGATTCTCGGCTCCGAGCAGGCGGTCTCGGTCAGCTTTCCCAGCATGACGCGCGCGGTGAAGAAAGGCGATCCGATTCTGCTCGGCGATGGTGAGATCGAGCTCGAAGCGCTGCAAGTGGGCAAGCATGAGGTCAAATGCCGCATCATCGTCGGCGGCATATTGGGTTCCCACAAAGGCATTCACTTTCCACGCAGCTCACTCAATATTCGCGCCCTGACGCACGCCGATAAAATAGACCTCGCCTTCGGCATCGCCAACAACGTCGATATGATCGCGCTCTCCTTCGTGCGCAATAGCCAAGATATTCTCTACGCCCGCCGCGAGATGCAAAAGCGCGGCGCCAATCTTCCGATCATTGCCAAGATCGAAAAACACGAAGCGTTGGACGATATCGACGGCATTCTCAGAAACGTCGACGGCATCATGGTCGCGCGCGGCGACCTCGGTTTGGAGATCGCCCTGCAGCGCATCCCGGCGCTGCAAAAAATGATGATCCGCGAGGCCAACCACTTGGGCAAGCCGGTGATCACCGCGACGCAAATGCTCCGCTCGATGGTGTGGAACCCGCGCCCGACACGCGCCGAGGTCGCCGACATCGCCAATGCGATTTTGGACGGCACCGACGCGCTAATGCTCTCGGAGGAAACCGCCGCCGGCGAGTATCCGCTGGACGCGGTCAAGATCATGGCCCAGGTCGCCGAAGAAACTGAAACCATTCTCGAACCGCGGCGGCGCTTCGAGGGACTGCCGCAGACCGTGCCCGAGGCGATCAGCGTGAGCGCGATCTCCTTGGCGCGCGACCTCCAGGTCAAAGCATTTCTGATTCCGACCACCTCGGGTAGCACCGCGCGGCTGATTGCGCGCTATCGGCCGCGGCAACCGATCATCGCCGTAAGTCCGGAACCGCAGACCGTTAAGATGCTCTGCTTGGTTTGGGGGGTCTACCCTCAACCGACCCGAGGCTTTAGGAACACTGACGAGATGGTCCGCGTGCTCCAGGAAAAAGCGCTGGAGTCCGGCATGGTCAAGCGCGGCGACCTGGTCGTCATCACCGCCGGCCTGCCGCTGCATCAAACCGGCACCACCAATATGATCACCGCCAAGGTGATCGAGTGACGGATGATTAGCCGCAAAGCATGCCCTGAGCTTAGTCGAAGGGAACACAGAGCACGCAAATAGATGATTCGGATTCGGACATTCCTCCCGCAAAGGCGCAAAGACGCTAAGTTCGGAAGAGAAAAATAGTCTTCAAATAATTTCACTTCCTCTCTTTCAACCTTTGCGCCTTGGCGTCTTTGCGAGAGATATTCCGAATCCGGTTACCCATCACTCCAACACTCCATTACTCCATTCTTGCCTTGCAACCATCCCGCGAATCGGGCTAGATAAGACAAAGTATACCGACGGAGGTGTCCGATGTCTGACGCGCTCAAAGCATTTGAAGCGGAACTGGAGAGCAAGAACTTCAAAGGTTATTGGCAGAACCAGCAAGGCGACGTCAACCGTGTGCCGGTGCCGTCCTTCGACTCGTGTATGTGGAAAGGGAAAGATCTTTTCGCCGCCATGGAAAAGGCTGGCGACGTGGTCGGTCTCGACGTATCGTTTCGCCGGGTGATTCAGATGTGGAATCCGGCGCTCAAGAACGGCACCACGCGCACTCTCGTGCTAAACCTCCAGCTGCTCAAACCGGGCGAAGACGCGCTGTCGCATCGCCACATGGCGGGAGCAATTCGCTTCATCCTCAAAGGCCACGGCACGCGGTTGATCGTCGAAGGCGAGTCGTTTGAAATCGGCGCAGGCGATTTCGTCACCACGCCGAGCTGGACTTGGCACGACCACGAGAATCACGGCGGCGAGAGCATGATGTGGCTCGACGGTCTTGACGCGCCGCTGGTGCGCTTGCTGGAGACCGATTTCCACGAGCCTGATCCGCGCCGCAAGCAGACGGTGACGAAACCGGACGGCTACACGCTCGCCACCGTCGGCGCGCTGCGGCCCGCGTGGCTGAAGCAGGATTCAGTTCAGCCGCCCGCCTTCTGCTACAAGTGGGCCGACACGGAACGTGCCCTGAGCAAAGTCGGCGAGCAGCCGGGCGATCCCTACGACGGTATCGTGCTCGATTATTCGAATCCATTGACCGGCGGACCGACGCTGCCGACCATGGCCTGCCAGATTCACATGCTGCGCGCCGGCGAGAAAACCAAAAGCCACCGCCACACGGCATCGGTCATCTACCACGTCTGGCGCGGCAGCGGCGTGAGCTACGTCGGCAACAAGCGCTTCGAATGGGAACAAGGCGATTCTTTCGTCGTGCCGCTTTGGCAAAATCATCGCCATGAAAATACCTCGAAAGATCCAGCGATTTTCTTCGTGATGTCCGATAAACCCCTGATGGATGCCATCGGCCACTATCGGGAAGAAGC
>CAYZJE010000525.1:0-5554 GCA_964478485.1 uncultured Syntrophobacter sp.
ATCGAGCAATACCGTTCGTGGTGAGGTTCTCGAACCATGAACGGTATTGCGACACAGTCTCTGACGGGGGAAGGTTAGGATAGGGGTGCTCGGTGCGCGCATTGTGGCGATTTTGAAAATCACCCCCATCTTAATCTTCCCCCATCAAGGGGGAAGAAATTAGAAACGGCGAAATTTAGTTGGACGAAACTACTCCGTCGTACAAACAGCGATGACTATCTCTTCCGACAAGCCCGGCGCGGCACTCGCCGAGCAACTGCTCAAGCAAAGCGAAGCCGATGGCGCGGCGACACCGATGGACGCGGTGCTCAACGCGGCGCGGGCCGGCCGATTTACCGATGACCGATGCTTCCGCCTGCTGGCGCGCCTGTGGACGCTCAAGCGCATGATGTACTACGTCTACGGCGGCTGGGCCCAGGGAATCAACTTGAACGAATATCCGCCCGCGGTCGCCTATCTG
Organism: uncultured Syntrophobacter sp.; assembly: GCA_964478485.1. Lineage (GTDB taxonomy): Bacteria > Desulfobacterota > Binatia > UBA9968 > UBA9968 > DP-20. The sequence continues at coordinate 461 of CAYZJE010000525.1, forward strand.
TTCGGCAAACAAATCTACGACGAGTCGACTCAGGAAATGCAGCTTTGCGACGAGATCTTGCGGCGCCGCTGGGCGCCCACGCAAAAGCAACTCTTCGCCCATCCTTACACTCGATTCGGCACGGCGACGCGCACCGGCGCCTATATTTTCTGCTTGCGAGCCTTGGCCAACTATCCGCAGAACATCCGCATCGCCGCCCATAATCTCGGGCCGAAGGTCATTGAACTCGCTTGGACGGAGAAGTTCTCCAGGTTATTTCCCGATGAAACCATGCACGCGATCTTTAAAAGCCAACTCGCCGAGACCCGTAGCCACCTGCTCATGGGCCGCTTTCAAGTTGAACAATTCATAACCAAGGCAGTCGATATCGAACTGGCCAAACGTCTATGCGCCGAAACCCGGCGCGATTATTTGTTCTTTCTCGAAGAAAGCGCCCGTTTCGTCTTGGGTTTAGAAGAGGAAAAAGCCGGCGAAGTCACGGTGCAAGCGGATATCGATTAATGCTAAACAGCCGTTCAAGGGTTCAAGAGCCTGCCCTGAGCATGTCGAAGGGTTCAAAAGTTCAATGACTTCCGGATTGCGACCTTGAACACTTGAACCTTGAACAAAAGAATTTCATGCCCAGCTTGAAAATCGATCATCAGAAATGCACCGAGTGCCGCATGTGCTACGTGGTCTGCCGCGAGATCGAGATCAATGCCGTCGTCGTCTCGCCGACCTCGCAGCATCTGCTGGAAATCGACGAGCGCTGCACCTATCCGCGGTGCACGGTGTGCTTGATGTATTGTCCGGCCGAAGGCTCGATCGTCGAAACCGACACCGGCCGTTCGATGGTGCCACCGCCGCCGGAAGCCTGGACGAAAAATCGCCGTTGGCCGCGTCTACCTTGAACAGAATAGCGAATTTGAACGCAAAGAAAGATTTCTCGCTTTGCTCGAAATGACAATTAAGACTCTCTGTCATCCCGAACGAAGTCAGGGATCTTTCCGAGAAAATCCTCTGGAACGATTGGAACTTCTGGAACATTTGGAACGGAGCCAAACATGCATCGAATCCTCACCGACTTCTTAGACAAATGGGTCTATCCGACCGGCTTCACCGGCCCCGGTGTCGACTTTCGCCTGCGCCAAACCGAACGCTGCTTGCCGCTCTGGGACAAGCTGGTGCTGCAAGCGATCAAGGCTGCCGAGAACGATTTGCAATCGGGCAGCGACGAATACAAAGCGGCGCGCGCGCGCGGCGGTTACGCCGCCGAAGGGCCGTTCATGTCGCTCAAGCAAATGTCGACGCAGCTCCTTTCCGTCGAGATCGGCGAGCAGCCGAAATACATCGACCTTCAGCGCATGCGCGCGCGGCAAATCTGGGATGAAGTGAAACATGGCCAGCTGCACGCCGATGTCCTTTTGCGCGGCGGCTTCATCAAGCGCGAAGAAGAGATGATGGACGACGCGAGGGCGAATACACAGCCGAAGCTATCTTACTTCGGCATGACCGCGATGTTCCCGCATATCCACCCGCTCGCCCGCGCCGGCCAGCACTATTATAACGAGTCCATGGCTTGCCTCGGCATCGCCGCGACGCTGAGCATCATTGACGACGAGCTGATTCGCCATCAGTTGCATAGCCAGTCGGCCGAAGAATTGATGCACTTCATGGAAGGCAAATATCAAATCGACGCCTACGCGCTCACGCCGGCGGATCAGAAACCGATCGAAGAAGTTTTCGATTTTCTCCTGCGCCCCTGGGCGCCCGAGCCGAGCCGGGCACTTGGAGGGTCGGCTTGAGAATCGGAAATTTTCTCCCGCAAAGGCGCAAAGACGCAAAGTAATGAAAGTCAAAATCGTCGAAAGTCTCTGCATCGCCTGCGGCCTGTGCCGCGAAGTCTGCCCCGAACGTGCAGTCCATCCCAAGATGCAGGACATCCATCACATGTACGAAGTGATCGAAAGCGAATGCACCGGTTGCGGCGACTGTCTGCCTTACTGCCCGGAACCAGGAGCGTTGCAGCAGTATACGAGCTAGTATTCCCTGTCCTCCATTTTCCATTCTCGATACTCCTCACTCTTTTCGGCTTGACAGCGCCAGCTCGATCACACTAAAAGGTGAAACCTCGGAGGCTTATTCTATGTCCAGCGATCCCCGCACTCGCGGTCTTCATGAAACCTGCAACCAACGCGGCCCGAACCGGCCGCTCCATACCAAAGGCGGTTCGCCGAACTATGTGGAAAAATCACTTGCGGCGGCGGCCGAGTCTTTTAAAGGCATCACCAGCAACGGCAGCGTCATTCCCGGTCTGTTCGGAATTGAGAAGACCGGTATTTCGACCCAGACGATTCGCGAAGCGGCGGAAGCCTTCCTCGTATCACTCAATGCCGAGCAGCGCGCCAAGACGCTTTTTTCCGTCGATACCGACCAATGGCGCAAGTGGAGCAACATCCATCCGACCTTGATGCGCCACGGCACGGCGCTGTTCGAGATGAACGACGATCAACGCGACCGCGCCTTTGCGCTCCTGCGCGAGAGCTTGAGCCAACGAGGCTTCGAAGAAGCGCTGGACCTGATGCACTTGAACGAAACGGTTTTGGAATTGACCGGCCGGCTCGCTGAGTACGGCGAGGATCTTTACTGGTTGAGCATCCTGGGCACGCCGTCGGCGACGGATCCATGGGGTTGGCAGTGGGACGGCCATCATCTGATCATCAACTATTTTGTCCTCGGCGACCAGGTCGTAGTGACGCCGACGTTTCTCGGCGCCGAGCCGGTGCACGCCGTCGGCGGCAAATACGCCGGCCTGCGCGCATTCAAGGGCGACGAAGATCGCGGCTTGGCTTTGTTCCGCGCGCTTTCTGAATCGCAACGCGCCAAAACCGTGATCGCGCCTGAAACTTCAGGCGAAGACTTTACCACCGCCTTTCGCGACAACCTCGTGCTCGACTACAAAGGCATCCGCTCCGGCGAGCTGTCGACGGCGCAACATGAGATCTTGCTCGGGTTAGTGGAATATCACGTTGGTCGTATGCACGACGGCCATGCGCAAGTGAGGATGGAAGAAGTGAAACGTCATCTGAACGACACTTACTTTTGCTGGATGGGCAGCGATTCCGAGGACGGTGTATTCTATTACCGCGTTCAAAGTCCGGTGATCATCGTCGAGTTCGACCACCAACGCGGCATCGCCTTTCGCGAGCACACCAAGCCGTACAAAGACCATATCCATGTGATCGTGCGCACGCCCAACGGCAACGACTACGGCAAGGATTTGCTGCGCCTGCATTACCAGCAGGGCCATCATCGGAGCGGACGCTAACACGTTGCTGAAAGAAGTTTCGGAATGCTTCGACCCTTCGACCTTGCTCAGGACAGCATGAACGGAAATCATCCATTGACTTAAAACCTCCGTTCGTCCTGAGCCTCGTCGAAGGACTCCGATCGGGCTTTTTTCAGCAACCGGCTAATGGTTCAAGATTGCTAGTTGAATGGGCAAACGATTGGCCCTATGCATCACCTGGGAGGCTGTATGATCGTCGCAAATCGCACCGTTCTTTGCATCGCTGTCTGTAGCGCTTTCCTGACGGCTACCGCGCGCGCCGAACGCATCCGCACCAGCATTCCCGGCGTCAATCTCAATTATCTCTCCGTTTATAGCGCCGAAGAACGCAATTTTTTCCGCGACGAAGGATTGGAAAATGAAACCATCGCCATCGGCGGCCCCGCCGGCATCGCCGCCCTTGTCAGCGGCGACGTCGATTTCAGCGGCGCCGGCGGCAGCGGGCTGCGTGGCGCGGTGCGTGGCGCGCCGTTAAAAGCGATCTTCTACCAAACCGAGAAACCAACCTGGTATCTCGTCGTTCACCCGAGCATCGCTCAGGGTGCCGACCTCAAAGGCAAGAAAATCGGCGTCGCCCTGATCGGCGATAGCGAAGACCGTTTCATTACGTTGTACGCCGAACGCGCCGGCGTGTCGGCCAAGGATATTACGAAAATCTCACTGGGCACGAGCATCGGCGACAAAATCCTCGGCGTAAAGAGCGGCGCAGTCGCAGCCGTCGTGCTCGATCCCGCCGGCACCGTCGCGGCGGAACGCGAAGGACTGCGCAAGCTCGCCTACTTGGGCGATATTTTTCCGCTCCCCTTTCAAGGCTATGTCACGACAAATCAGAAGCTTGCCGAAAACCCGGCGCAGGTGAAAAGATGGATCAGAGCGATGACGCGCTCGCTCCTGTTCATACGCGACCGGCCGGAAGACGCCGCCGACATCGCGCTACGCCGCCTGCGCATCAGAAACATCACCAAACCGATGTTGATCGAGGCGATCCGCAGCTACGTTCGCGCATTCCCTCCAGGCGTCCCCGGCGTGCCATCTCCAGAAGGAGTGAAAAGCATTCTCGAACATGAACTGAGAATACCGCTCAAGCTCGACAAGCCGCTCGTGGCGGAAAACTTTTTCGAGCTGCGCTGGGCCGAAGAAGTGCGCAAAGAGTTCGAAGCCAAAGGTGGGAAGCTATGATGACCTCCCGCAAAGGCGCTAAGGCGCAAAGAAGGTTGTTAATTTATTTCTCCAACCTTAGCGCCTTCGCGCCTTTGCGGGAGATATTCCGTCGATGAGGTGACACACCTATGTCTCGACGATACTCGTGGGCTCTCTGCTTGCTCGGCACTTTCGCTCTGGACGGCTGGCTCGGCGCTGCGTCGGCGCAAACGCCACTCAAAAAACTCCGACTCGGCGTTGCCGCCACCAGCGTCGGCTTTTTGCCCATCTACGCGGCCCATCAGAAGGGCTTCTACCGCGACGAAGGCATCGATTTGGAAATTATCTTGATGTCGTTGGCGGCTGCGAACAACGCTTTCTTCAAGGGTGAAATCGACTACAGCGCCGGACTCACCGGCCTGGCACTGGCTGCCGCACGAAATTATCCGGCGAAGATTCTCATCTTCACCGTTGCCAAGCCGCTGCAATCTTTCGTCAGCCGCAGAGAGATAAAGGAGCCGCGCGATCTGAAAGGAAAAAAAGTCGCCGGCAGCTCGCCCGGCGGGTCGGCGACGATACTCGCCTACCAAGCGCTGAAACATTTTGGCCTCGAACCCGGGAAAGAC
>CAYZJE010000526.1:0-11602 GCA_964478485.1 uncultured Syntrophobacter sp.
GTTCATCCGACGCCGATCTATGAGTTTCTTCAGGGCGTGCTCGTGTTCGCAATCCTTTGGTCGCTGCGCAAGAAAAATTTAGCGCCGGGAACGCTGGCTTGGTTCTATTTGATTCTCGCCGGCTTGTCGCGCTTCGTCGTCGAGTTTTGGCGCATTAATCCGGCGGTTGGATTCGGCTTGAGCGAAGCGCAGTGGTTCAGTGTGGTCTTGATGGCGCTTGGGCTGTGGCAAATTTCAACCACCCGCTTTAAATCCTCAACTTGAAAAAATCGGCTCATCAAGCTATAAGATATTCACTCTTATGAACAGGCTCCTCGGAATCATCGGTGTCATGGTGCTCTTAATTGCCAACGCCGCTTGGGCGTTGGAACGATGCCAGAGTTATAACACCCATCACGCCGTGCATGAGCATGGCGGGGCGGTTGCTCATGATCATAGCCGAGCTTTAGACTCCTTTCGGTCGCAGTCGTCAGCTGAAGAGCAAACGATCCATTGCGCAGACTCGCGCGATCTTCCGAGCGCTATTTCCCAACCGTCGCCCAGGATCGCACGTTCGCCGCTGGCGTATAAAATTATCCCCTCATGTAATGTGTCTGTGGTAGCCCAAGCTACCGGCTGGATCGCCTATAGTGAGAAAAGACCCCCAGGTTCGTTTTTAGCTGCCGTATCACCGTATCTCTCCCTTTCCGTTCTGCGCGTTTAGCGTTGCCACTTCCTGCTTAGTCTAGTTGTCGATCGGATTCGTTGATCCGGAGGGCGGGCAATAGTGTTTTCGCCCGGCCTCGATTCAGGTTTCGTCACAATCGGCGTTAGCCGGATAAGGTTGAACCTATGATGCAGTCTCACGCGCTGGCTCGGCGTTTCTTACTGTCGATCAGTATGCTCACGACAAGTTCGCCTGCAATCGCAGCTCAGGAGATTATCCTGAGCCTGGATACGGCGGTAAGACTTGCCCTGGAGCAGAACTTGGAATTGAAGGCCAAGCGTGAAGAGTTGGGCATAGCTGAGGGCCGATTGATCCGCTCCAATCTTTTTTTGCAACACAACCCTGAATTGGAGGGAGACCTGTCGAATCGCCGGGTTAAAAAACCGGAAGAGGGGTTTCCTAAAAACCTCACTCAAGGAGGGGTTGCACTAACCCAGGAGTTCGAGATCGCCGGTCAACCGGCCTACCGGCGCGAGGCGGCGGAACGAAATTTGGAGAAAGTCAGATTCGAAGTCAGTGATTTCGCACGAACTCTTCGCTTTCGTGTCACTGAGAATTTTTTGAAGCTTTTAAATATAAAGGCGAAAATCACGCAAGGCGAGCGAATCATCGATCTTAGAACGCGCCTCAGAGATGCATCGAAAAGGCGACTTGAGCTGGGCGATATCCCGGAAGTTCAACACCTCCTCGCGGAGTTCGAATTAAACCGGACCGAGAGCGATCTCATCTCATTGCGCCGCGAACGCGAAGAAACGTTGCTGTCGCTCAGGCAGAACCTCGCTTTGGAGCCTGAATCAGGAGTGGAGATCCTGGGTGATCTTAATTTTACAGCGCAAACTCTATCGGCCGCTGAATTAGTAAAGGCAGCGCTGGAGCGAAGGCCAGACCTTGCCGCTCTGGAGCGCGAGAAAAGGGTTGCTGAGGCAGAGGAAAGTCTCAACCGCGCGGAACGGATTCCCAACGTAAAATTCGGCATCTTTTGGGAGCGCGATGACAGAGATAACATCGTGGGTGGGAAGCTATCGATCCCGCTGCCTTTTTTTGATCGGAAGCAGGGTGAAATCCGGGAAGCGCAAGCCCGCAAAAGCCAGGCGAATATCAATTATCTGAACTCGCGTCAGACCATCGAGCGGTCGGTTCAAAGCGCGTACCAAAAATTCAAGCTTAGCGAAAGAGAAATTTCGCTGTATCCGGCTGAGGCGAGAAAACGGTTCGATAACAGCTTGGAGCTTTATCTCAAGGCCTACCAGGAACGGCTTATCGATCTCCCTGACCTCATTGTGTTTCAAAATCAAGTTGTCGAGGCGCGCCAGAAGTACATCGACTCACTCACCAACTACAATCTCGCTCTGGCCGAGCTCAAGTATCAAGCAGGGATCGAGTAAGGGAGCACACGCTATGTGGAAAAAAGCCGTCGTATATGTCACCGGGGTAGCCCTTTTGGGAATTTCATTCTGGATCGGCAGAGTCACGGGCGATAAGGGAGATGGTAAGTCCCATTCTGAAAGCACGATTTCCAAAGTAGTAAAGTCGGCAGCCGAACTGGTGCCGCACGGCCATGAGGGAGAAAAGGGGAAAGCGGACGACCATCAAAAGCCGGCGGCGGGAAAGCTGACGCTTAGCTCGGATGAAAAGAGCAGCATCGGGCTGAAAACCGAGAGCGCGGATTTTAGGCAGATCGACATGGTGATTCGCGCGGCGGGGATGGTGAAAGCGCACCCGAATAGAGAAGCCCAGGTGAGCAGCCGTGTGGCGGGAAAGATCAGCGGGCTCTTCGCCCAGGTAGGTGACACGGTCAAAGCTGGGCAGAGAATCGTCGAAATTCAAAGTCCGGAAATCCAGAAGCTACAAGTGGAGATGATCCAGGCGGAGAACAAACTTATTTTACACGGTGCCGAACTCGATCGGATACGGCAACTGGTCGACGCTAAGATCGCGGCCCAGAAGGATTTGATCGCGGCGCAAAACCAGCACCAGTTCACACTCAATGAGATCGAAGGATTGGCGCAGCAATTAGTTCTGCTGGGGCTACCGGAGGAAGCGGTGAAACGGGTGCGAACCCAAAAAACTGTTTCCACATTCTCGATCTTTTCGCCGTTGGGCGGTCTCATCGCCGAGCGTAACGTTGTGCTCGGAGAAACAGTCGATCCGGGCAAGGTCATCCTCAAAGTCATCGATCCCTCAGTGGTGTCCGTGGAGGGCGATGCCTTCGAGGAAGCGCTGCCGCGCCTCAAGACCGGGCAGACCGTGAGAATTCGACTGGCATCTTATCCAGGAGCAATTTTTACCGGGAAGATACTGCGCTTTAGCCCCGTCATCGACGCGCAAAAACGCACGTTGCATCTCTGGGTGGAAGTTCCCAACCCAGCGGGAAAACTCAAACCCAATCTGTTCGCGGAGATGGATATCGTCGTGGGCGGGGCACAGGAGGTTCTCGCCGTTCCTTTGGAAGCGCTGATTACGGCGGAGGGACTCAATATTGTTTTCGTCGAGGAAAAAGGCGGTTTTCGCCGTGCGGATGTGACCCTGGGCGCGCGCGACGACAGGTATGTGGAAGTGAAGAATGGGCTCGTCCCCGGAGACATTGTCGTGACCACCGGCAAGCAACAGGTCTATACGAAGTCGCTGATCGCCCAAAGCGGAGGCGTGGCTCTCGGCGGGCACGGGCACTAAGGGAAAAGGGAATGGAGTGATGGAGTGTTGGAGTACTGGAGTGTTGGGGTAAACAAGTTTGGGTATTTTCCACCACTCCATCACTCCAGTACTCCATTACCCCGATCTTCTCTGAGGAGTTTTCATGTTTAACTGGATCATTCAGTGGTCGCTCAGAAATCGCTTCTTGGTCGTCGTCGCCTACGTCGTTGTGCTGATCGCCGGCGTGTTCGTAGTTCAGCGCATGACCCTCGACGTTCTTCCTGAGTTCGCGCCACCGCAGGTCGTCATTCAAACTCAGTCTCCCGGCCTTTCGCCGGAAGACGTTGAAACACTGATTACCTTCCGTATCGAAACCGCTGTCAACGGCACACCGGGAGTCGAGCTGGTGCGCTCGAAATCATCCGCCGGTCTTTCCACCGTGATCGTGGTCTTCGGCTGGGGCACCGACATCTATGTCGCGCGCCAGCTAGTGAACGAGCGCCTTCAGGAAGTGAAGGAGCAGTTTCCGCCGGGCACGGAGGCGCCGCTCATGCTGCCGATCACCTCGGCGGTGAGCTGGCTGCTAAAATTCTCACTTCAGAGTGACAAGGTGGCGCTGCTCGATTTGAGAACGCTCTGCGATTGGGATATCCGCAACCGCATTCTCGCCATTCCCGGCATCGCTTCGGTGGTGTGCATGGGGCCGGGGCCGAAACAATATCAGGTCCTGCTCTCGTCAACGAAACTGCTGCAATACAACGTCACCGTGAAGAACGTCACCGAAGCACTGCGCGAGGCCAACCGAAACGTCCCGGGCGGATTCAACGTCGTCCAGGGGCAGGAGTTTGTCGTCACCGGCGTAGGCCGGCTCACGTCGCTGGAGGATTTAAGAAAGACCGTTGTTGCCGAGAAAGACGGCGTACCGATTCCCTTGGAGCGGGTAGCGGAAGTTCGCTTCGGACCGGAGTTCCCGCGCGGCGACAGCGCCTACATGGGCAAACCGGCGATAATCGCGACCGTGTCGAAGCTGTTTGGCGCCGACACGCTTACGGTCACCTATAAAGTTGAAGAGGCGCTTAACGAGATCCGCAAAAACTTGCCGGCTGGGGTTGAACTCAACACGCAGGTTTTCCGACAGGCCAACTTCATCGAGTCCTCTGTGACAAATCTTCGGCGCGCCCTGATCGAAGGGGCGGTGATCGTCACCATCGTGGTCGTGTTCTTTCTCTTCAACGTCCGCGCATCCCTCATCACGTTGACCGCGATGCCGCTCAGCCTTCTCATGGGCATCCTCGCGCTGAAGATCTTCGGTGTCGGCATCAATTCGATGACCTTGGGCGGACTGGCGGTTGCGATTGGCGCGGTGGTCGACGACGCGATCATCGACGTGGAAAATATTTTTCGGCGGCTGCGCGAGAACCGTCTGAAACCAAGTCCGGAGCCGATGCTGAAGGTTATCTTCAACGCGTCACGTGAAATCCGTATTCCGATCGTCTATGCGACGTTGATTATCCTCGTCGTCTTCGGCCCCATCTTCTTTTTCACGGGCGTCGAGGGGCGCATCTTCACGCCGTTGGGGTTGGCCTTTACCACATCGCTTTTTGCATCCTTGGTGGTGTCCATCACGTTGACACCTGTTCTCTGCTCTTTTCTTTTGGCTAAAAAGAAATCCCTTGAGCAGGAAGATAAGGAGAGCCTGACGGTCAGAAAGCTCAAGGCCGGCTATGAAAAGCTCCTACTCTCTGCCCTGGCAAAACCTAAAACGGTTATCGTCAGCGCGATTATCTTGCTAGCCGCCAGCGTGGTTTCCGTGCCGTTTCTCGGTCAATCATTTCTCCCCGAGTTTCACGAGGGAAACTTTATCCTCGCGGTCACTAGCCTGCCGGGAACTTCCCTCGATGAGTCCATGCGGCTCGGCTATCTGATCACCAAGCGGTTGAGAAAATATCCCGAAGTCGTGTCGGTGTCCCAGCGCGCCGGCCGTGCCGAGCTCGATGAGGACGCCATGCCGCCGAATTTCATGGAGCTGGATATTCAACTGCGTTACGGCGATCGCGACCCGGAGAGTCTCGTCCACGCGATGCGCGAAGACCTGGAGAAAATCCCAGGGATATCGATTAGTCTTGGCCAGTTCATCGCGCACCGGCTCGATGAAGTGCTCTCCGGCGTGCGCGCGCAAATTGCCATAAAAATTTACGGCACAGACCTGGACCAGCTGCTCAACAAGGGCAAGGAGGTTGAGCAGATAATGGGGGGCATCAAAGGAGTAACCGATTTACAGCTGGAGCAGCAGATTCGCGTGCCTGAGGTCAGGATCAACGTTCATCGCGATCATGCCGCCCGGCTCGGTCTCAATCCCGGCCACGTGCTCGAGACGGCGCAAATCGCATTCAACGGAGAAACTGTTTCCCAGGTCATTGAAGGGCAAAAAAGTTTCGACCTGTTCGTTTGGTTCGATGCGGCGTCGCGCCGCGATACCCAGGCGATGCGTGGAGTTCTCATCGACGGCAATAACGGTGTCAAAGTTCCGCTCAGCCAGCTTGCGGAGGTTGGCTTGGAGAACCGCCCTTACTTTATCAACCGCGAGCGCGTACAGCGGCGTATCGTCGTGCAAGCCAACGTTGCCGGGCGTGACCTGGGGAGCGTCATCGCGGAAGCGCAGGAAAAAATCGCTAAACAGGTAAAACTTTCGAGCGGTTACTTCGTCGAGTACGGCGGACAGTTCGAGAGCCAGCAGCAGGCCACGCGAGTCCTGCTCTCCTACGGTGTCGTGGCGATTTTGGTGATTTTCGTTCTCCTTTTCAAAGCCTTCAACTCGGCGCGCGCGTCGATTTTGATAATGGCCAACCTGCCGCTCGCGCTGATCGGCGGCGTCGTGGCGATTTTCCTTACCGGCGGGATCATGAGTATTCCTTCGCTCATCGGATTGATCAGCGTGTTCGGTATCGCCGCGCGGAACGGCATTATTCTCGTCACTCATTACCGTCACCTGCGCGCCGAAGGTATGTCTCGGGATCAGGTGATTCTGGAAGGTTCGAAAGAAAGGCTCGCGCCCGTGCTCATGACGGCCGCGGCAGCCGCATTTGGTCTTTTGCCCCTTCTATTCGGCGACATCGCCGGCAAGGAACTCGAACGCCCAATGGCGCAGGTCATTCTTGGCGGGTTATTCACGTCCACTCTGCTGAACATGATCGTCGTCCCTGTGCTGTACCTCAAGTACGGTTGGGAGACGGATGAAGTGTTTGTGCGGCAACTTGCTATAGAAAGGGGGGAGATTTTAGGCGTCGTCGAATAATAGAAGTTATACAAGGAGCCAGACATGAAGATAATATTGGCTGTCGTTCGGTCGAGCAAAATTGACGCGATTACCAGATCACTAAAAAAGATTGGCGTTAGCGGATGCACGGTTTACCCTGTGCGAGGCTATGGAGATCAGTGGAATCTTTACGAACCGCTGCTCCACGGCGGGCACCACAAGTTGGAAACCATTGTCGAAGATGGCCAGGCGGAAAGTGCCGTAAGAGAGATAACTGAGCAGGGCTGGACTGGCGTGGAAGGAGACGGGGTCCTTTCGGTTTTCGGCTTGGATCAGACCGTGCATCTAAGGACCAAAAAAGTATTAACCTGATGCTGTTAAGGAGGATGCTACTGATGTATTGGAAAATAATTTTGTTCTTGTTTGTTTCGGGTCCCGTCGTGTTGCCCAGTTGGGGCTTTGCCGATCCCGCCGGCAAGGAGCACGGGCATAAAACTCCCCGCGGCGGCATGGTGCAAGAAGCGGAGGGATTGAAGGCCGAATTTTTGCTCGATAAAGACGGCCAGCCAAAGCTCTATCTTTATGACCGGGCGATGAAAGCGTTAGACCGCGCTGATATTCCGACTAAGCTGACGGTCAAAGGACACGACGGGGCGCAGCACAGCCGGGAGCTCAAGGCCGTGAAAGATCCCAAAGACGGGATCGTCTACAAAGGAGATCCAATCAAAGGCCTGAAAGACTGGGACACGGCGGTCGTGAGTGTCAAGATGAAAGATCGTTGGAGCCATCTACGATATTCCCACCACTGATGTTGGCTTATTCGGGCGCACCGAGAAGACCGTTGGGCGTGTCGTGATGGGAATGGCATTGGAATTTTTCAATATTCGGCCCGGCGAGATTTACCGCGTCGCTCTGATGGCCGTGCTTTTTTTCTTACTGATAGCGGCCAACAATCTCATCAAGATCCTTCGCGATAGCATATTTCTCGGTCATCATTCCGTATCGGAGCTGCCCTATCTCTACATCTTGATCGCTGTTCTAGCCGGTACGCTTATCGCCATCTACACGAGATACACGGCAAATCTCTCCGTCGTTCGACTGATTCTCGCAACCAACGCCGTTATTCTTTCGAATATCGTTTTCTTTTGGGTTCTTTTAACTTACTTCGATCCCGGCTGGAGCCACTACGCGTTTTACATTTGGTCCGCTATGGCGACGGTTATCGCGGTTGCTCAGGTGTGGACCTTGACCAATCATATCTTTAACGCGGAAGAGGGCGCGCGGGTCTTCGGCCTTATCACAGCCGGCGGGACCGTGGGGGGCGTGGTCGCCAGTTTTGGAGTTAAATGGTCGATTCATCTCTCCGTTGAGACCATTCATCTGCTTTGGATTGTCGCGGGCGTCTACATCGGAACTTCCGTGTTAGTTCTTTGGGCTGAAAGGCGGCTTGAAGCAAAAATCTCGGCGGGAGAAGCCTGGAAGACGAAGGATTCGGATAGCACATACCGCAGCGGGATCGGTGAGATGCTCTCCGGCTCCGCGTATCTTAAGACGATCGCCGTCATTATCCTGGTCTCAGTTATCGTTTCCACACTGATCGACTTTCACTTCAAGACCGGCGCGAAGCAAACGTATCCCTCGACTCGGGAGCTCGCGGGATTTTTTAGCTCGTATTACGGCTGGCTGAACGTGGCGACCTTTTTTGCCCAGGTTTTGTTCACAGGCCGGACCTTAAGCAAGTTAGGGGTTGGGCCGACCCTCAATCTTACTCCCGGCGCATTGTTTACCGGTTCTGTAGCGATCATCATCTGGCCTGGCCTGGTAGCGCCGACGCTCACGCGCATGGCCGACACTATCTTACGGAACAGCATTCATCGAAGCGGGATGGAAATTATTTATATGGCCGTACCCGCTAACGTCGTGAAAGCCGTCAAGACCTTTCTTGACGTCGTCGTCGAAAGAGTCGGCGATGCCAGCGCCGGCTTCATCATACTAATGTTTAATCTTTTCGCAGCGGAGAGATACATCGCCTACGTTCACTTCATCTGCTTGGGGATGATCTTTAGCTGGCTCGCCCTCAACCGGTTTTTGCAAGTCGGCTACTCGAAGGCTTTACCTAGGGGAGATGTCTGACACGCGAAGCCTCGCCGAGTACGCGCTGGCTGAAAAGTGACCGAAGCGAATTTTGCTGGTGAAACAGTTTTTATTATCATCGCCATGCAGTGGTGACCAGATAAGGGTGTATCCGTATTGGCGGCGTGGGCGCTGTGAAATTTTTCGCAACTATGCAAATAATCCACCCTTGTAGTCGCAACGGCGCGAATGATTCCAGTGAATTCAACCGGTTCGCCGATGAAATAGGGTGGCACGCTTCATGCTCCCTCTTCTCGCTTAGGTATGAGTCGCAAATACATAAAAACTGGGTTGGTCACACTGCTCGCGTTGGTGCTGCTGTATTACAGCGCCGCATGGGCGGTATTGAGATGTTTTCATGATGAGGATCATTCGACTGAGGCAGCGGTTGTGTCGGCCGGCGATCGCCATGCTAAAGATGCCCATCTTCCCTTTTCACATCACGCTCAAGCGAACCTTGATTGTTTTGGTTCAGCTTATCACACCGAATCGTTGGCTGGTCCCTCATCGCCGACTGAACTACATAGATTAACCAGCCGTCTCGCTTCCCGAGTGACCGACGATTTGACTCTGCCCGGCCTTGCGGCAGATGGGTCAAGGGGTATCCGGTTGAGCACGGCTATTTTTCTAACCCGTCCGCCGCGCAATCTATCACTCTCCATTTTTCGCATTTAGTTCCTTGTTCGATCCCCGGTGGCGCTGCGCCGTCGGTAGGCAGCGATTGGCTCGCTGTATCCGATGTTTGGCGGCCGGTGCGACGGAGGAACAAGGTGATGGTGCGAACAAATTGGAAATTCATTTCTCTCATCGCGATTGTTTTGGTGGCAAGCATGCTGGCTCTACCGGAGTACCTGCGCATCAATAAAATGAAGGAGACCTGCCGATGAAAGCATTTTTGACGTTAGCGGCGGCATTGGCGATCGGCGTTCTGTTTGCGGGGGTGGAAACGTTCGGTGCGGTGGCTCCCGGCACGAGCCGGAGTGACGCTGGAGGCGGTGTCACCGTGAAGGCAACTTACTTGGCACAGACCGATCATGAGTCAAAATTTTCAGTGGTCCTGGATACCCACTCGGTTAATTTGGACGTGTATGATCTTAAATCGCTCAGCCTTATGCGCGACGACACGGGTCTGGCAATGCAGCCAACAGGGGCCGAGAACAAAGGAAGCGGTCATCATCGGGAGATTGTTTTGACTTTTCCCAGGCCATCTCTGGAAAGGAAATGGCTGGAGCTGGTGATCAAGGATATCGCCGGGGTTAAGGAGCGGGTTTTTCGCTGGGATTATCGGTGACGATGTGAAATTCAAAGGCATGTTTCAAAAGGCAGGCTTGTCATGGAATTTCTACAGAACAACTGGTTTTGGATCGTCGTGGTGGCGTTCTTTGTCTGGATGAACGTTTCGGGAAGAGGCTGCTGCGGTCCCGGACGGCACGAGCGTGGCAAACGAGATGAAGGAGAAAGTCATCAGCATTAGGCCACCCGACGTTCTGCGACATCCGAAATCCACTCGGAGGAGGCGATTCCGATGTTATTCAAAGTAAAGTACGCCGGTCTCTGTGTGCTCGGAATGGAGATCTTTTATATTCTGTGCATCGGTTACGGATTACTACTCTCCGGTAAAGCACAGGAGCTGCACCACGCTCTTTTCGAACTGATCCCAGGAATGGTCTGGGGAAATCCTACAAGCATGGTATGGGGCGCGCTCTATTTGGCAGTCGTGGCTTGGGTTTCGGGTTGGTACATAGCGTGGATGCATAACGCGAGTCTAAACCTGGGCAAGTGAAATAAACATAAACGTAAAAAATGAAAGGATCTTGTGATGAAGAAATTAATCGCTGCGGTGATCGTGTCGGGAGCGATCGGGGTGTTTCCCCTGATGGCCCAGGAGAAAAAAGATATGCCCATGAAAGCCGAGACGATGAAGGGCGGCGGCATGATGATGGGCAAGATGAAAGATATGCAGGGGCGCATGGGTGAAATGCGCAAGGGGATGGGCGGCATGATGAAAGGCCAGGGGATGATGAAGAGCGAGGACATGCAAGGAATGGGGAAAATGATGGGCGGGATGTCGGGAATGATGGGCGATATGGGCGGCATGATGGGAAGCGGTCAGATGACGGCGGATGAGGTGCAAAACATGTCCAAGATGATGGGCGACATGTCCGGCATGATGAAGCAGATGTCCGAGCGGATGGGGCGAGGGATGAGCAAGGCCAAATGACGCCCGCGCGCTAATTCCACCGGAGATTATCTTATGGAGCGGCATTCAGGTGAGTTTGCAGAAAAAGCGATGATGGCATTGATTTTATCGAGGAGAAGTAATCATGGCTAATGAAGAGCCGCAATCTGGGAGCTGGCTACGATCGCGAAGCGGTCTTGTGTTGATCGGTTTCCTCGCCATCGCAGCGTTTTTCCTCTGGGAAGAGCATAAGGCCCATCTGCTCGGCGCGCTGCCGTACGTTTTACTTCTGCTCTGCCCGCTCATGCATTTATTTCACGACGGGCATGGATCTCATGGCGATGGGGACGAGAAACACAAAGATCATCGCTAAGCCGGCAATCAATTTAAATCGCGAGCGGGGTTTGAACCCTGCTCGCGAACAAAGGGGATGCTCGCCCCCTTTGGAAACCCCATTAAATTGTGGCCGCCTCAAGAGGCGGGGTTAATCGGACTCTGAGGAGGACAAATGGAAGAGGCTCCTGCATACGGATTGTGGTCGCTGGTCTTTATCAATGCCGCGATCTTTATCATTTTCGCCTTCAGTTTTACGAAACCGCGGACCGCCCGGGACTGGCGCTCGTTCAGCGCTTTCTCTGCCTTTCTTGTCGCTCTATTCGTGGAAATGTATGGCTTTCCATTGACGATCTATCTG
>CAYZJE010000527.1:0-2407 GCA_964478485.1 uncultured Syntrophobacter sp.
AGCCGGCCAGCGGATTCTCATTGGGATTCGCCGCTGCCAGGAGATTTAGCGGTAATCCCGCGGTTAATGCCGCAGTGCCGCTGCCGGCGCCGAGCCACTTTAAAAAATCGCGGCGAGTTAAGCTTTGATGATCTTTTGTTGTTTGGTCCGTCATCGCTTTCTCCTTGGGTTTTCGTTCAAGCCGTTCAACCGCTTCGCTTTGTTCAATCACTTCGTTCCGTTCAATCGCTTCGCTCAGTCGGTCCCGGAGGTTCCAACCTCCGAGTTCTTTCCTCCCCGCGCCGCGGGGGAGGATTAAGGTGGGGGCTTGAACGGAGCGAAGCGGTTGAACGTTTGGAACGGCTTGAACGAGTCATTTTCCGATCCTTAGTTCCTGCCAGATCGTCACGGATTTTTTACCGTCGCGATCGCCGGCGCTGCCGTTCCAAACCGCAAAGCCGATTGGAACGCTTGTCCCCGGCGTTAACGCCGCTGCGCCGTTTCCTGTGGGCGATAAAGTCCGGCGAAACATGACGCGATAGGAGCCTTCGCCATAGACTCCATTGGCGTCGACTTTTTGCTCAATGCGCGGTCGGGCCGTAAGAGTACCCAACCCTTGCGCCTTCAAATCTTCGGCGGGACTGTTGCGCTGCGGATCAGAGACTATGTTGCCGGCGCCCCAGCCGGTTACGAATGTTTTGTCGGACTCAAGTGTCAGCGCGCTGCGCACCGGCTGCTCCAGCGGCGAGCGTGTCAGATTGGGATAAGAGTCGATGCCGATATTGGGGTAAATCTTGTCCAACTCTTGAAACACCGGCGCGAGATCAGCCTGCCGCTCGGATTTCCACATCCAGATGTTTACCGGCTGACCTTTCGCTCCCATGGCGAAGAATGGCGGGTTCGGCGTCAATGAAATTTGCACTGCGGCGGCATCGCGGAAATCCTGCGGCCGGATCGCGGTGTGGTCTGGTGTATCGTCGGCCCAGACCATTAAGAGCGCGATTTCCTTGCCGTCATGAACTGCGCGCACGCTGACTTCTTCGGGACGATTACTGCGCCACCAAAGAGGCATGAGATGAAGGTTGACGGGTGGCGCCAGGCGCCACACGCCGGAATCAGGATGACTTGGCAGTGTCGCTACGCGGATCACTTCGATGGAAAACTTCTTCATCTCGACGCGTTCGCGTTGCGTGTCGCTCGAAAGCGAACGCACATAGTTGACCAGATGCCACGCGTCGTTGCCCCAGGCCCAGTCGCTCGATGGCATTGGACTACCGGGAATGCCGGCGATGATGTGGCGGTAAAGCGAAAGCGGATCGTGGTTGCCTTTGAATACGCCCGCGGTGAGATCGCGCGGGCGGGTCGGATAGCCTTCTTCGTCGACCTGCTTCTCCGTGCCGTCGCCGCGTCCGCTGGCGCCGTGGCAGGAGGCGCAGGCCTCTTTGTACATTTCCAACGCTCTTGTTCTTGAGGCACTATCGAACGGTGGCGCTGGTGGGGGTTGAATGATTCCTTCTCCGCCGCTGCCATCAGGGTTGGGAGCTTTCTGTGGTTTAATTTGCAGCGGCTTTGCCGCCAGTGATTTGAGGTAGTGGACCAAACCCCAACGCTGGTCTGGCGTCAAATGTCCCCAAGATGGCATCGCGGAGCCGGGCATGCCGCGGCTGATCGTATCGTACAGATCCTGATCCGTTGGGACACGATCCCAAGTGGAAACCAGCCGGTACTTGGCGGCAACGAAATCGCGCGGCTTGGGATACAAGAGATAGGCCGCTTCACCGTCGCCCCGGCCCGCGGCGCCGTGACAGGCGGCGCATTGTTCACTGTAAAGCTGCTTGCCGATCGCCAAGAGCTTTGGTGAAACTGCCGGCGCTCTGAGCTCGGCGGTTTGACTGAAAGTAACAATCAGCAATCCGGAGAATCCTAAACCGAGTGACAAGAGAAAGCGCTTCATCGATTTTACTCCTCTGACCTAGGCACACACTTCATGATCACTCGCCAGCGTTTGGATCGACTTACTTGATCCTGCTGAAAAACTCACGTTCACCCTTCGACAGGGCTCGGGTGAACGGGGAGGGGATTGATAATCTTAAGAATTTTCCGTTCTACTGAGCCTGTCGAAGTATCAGCCCGTCGAAGCATTCCTAAGGGTTCTTCACAGAGTCAGTTACTTTTTGCTTAACTCAATTGTGATCTTGGCTTCTTCACCGGCTTTGACGGCGACGGTCTTGGTCACTTTGCCGAGCGTTTCATGCCACACCTCGACGGTGTGATTGCCCGGCGGAACATCATTGATCTTAAATGCGCCGCTGCCGTCGGTGGCATCGATGTAGGGATGATCGGTGATCACCAGCCAGGCCGACATCCATGAATGGGCGTCGCAGCTGACCTTGATAGTTTCCGCCTGATTGAAAGTCTCGGTCATTTT
>CAYZJE010000528.1:0-3515 GCA_964478485.1 uncultured Syntrophobacter sp.
ACAAATGATATTGATCACCGCCTGGCGCTTCTCGATATTAACCGCTTTAAGCCCGCGCTCCAGCGCCGCCGTGACTTCGCTGGCGTCGGTGACTTTCTCGCCGTAGCCGTCGGCGACTTCAACTGCCTTTTGGTAATTCGAGATGCTGTCCAAAAATGTGATCGGTTGTTTTTGGCTCTTGGCGGCGTAGCCGTCGCGGGTCATGTCGACCGTGGCGCGGCGCACCGCTTGCCAGCGTTGATTGTTGAAGAGCACCGTCAACACGGGCAGTTCTTGCTCGGCGCCGACGTAGTGCGCCGAGATAGGGTTGCCGAACATGTACGAACCGTCACCATGGGTGCCGATCACCAGCCGGTCGCGGGCGGCGAGTTTAGCGCCGAGCGCGCAGCCTAAGCCGTGGCCGAGGCCCGAGGCCGCGCCGGCGTTGAACATGGTCGCGGGCTGGGAAAAATTGATATACTCCGGCGCCAGCGGCGATTCTTTGATGACGATGGTGTCTTTGCCTTTGATCTGGTTGATACAGTGAGTGATCCAAGCAGGATGGATCGGCGATTGGCCTTTGACCTCATCGAGTTTTTTGCGCCAGCCGTCGCGCAGCGCTTGCCAGCTCTCCGCCAATGCTGCTCTACGTTTGTCGATACGCAGCTTCGCTTTGGCTTCATGCTGCGCCATGGTCTCGTTCAGCACGCGCAATCCTTCGGCAGTCGCGCAGGCGAGCCCGATGTCGCAGGGATGGCCGCGCACCGGCACGTAACCGTGCAGCGGATCGGGACCCATGTGGATCACTTTCGCGTCGTCACGCACTTTGTCAGTCGCTGGCAACCAAGGCACTGCTATATCGACGGCGAGAATCACGTCGGCGCTCTGGAGCAACGGTTTGAGCTCATAACCCAAATTCATCGGATGGTTGCTGGCTATCGACATATAGCGGTTTCGGTATTGAATCACCGGGATCGCGAAGCGCTCGGCGAACTCGCCTAGCGCGGACCACGCCTTGGGATCTCTGCCGGCGGCATTCGTGATGATCAAGGGATTTTCCGCTGCCGCCAGCAGCGCGGCGACCTCTTCAACCGCATCGCCATTGGGAAACCCCGGGGCGGCGGCCTGCTGGCGCGACGGCGTAGTGTAAGTGAACTCGCTCATCTTATGCGCCAACACTTCGCGCGGCAAAGAAA
The DNA here is from genome assembly GCA_964478485.1 of uncultured Syntrophobacter sp. Taxonomy (GTDB): domain Bacteria; phylum Desulfobacterota; class Binatia; order UBA9968; family UBA9968; genus DP-20. The sequence continues at coordinate 1,176 of CAYZJE010000528.1, forward strand.
GATACACCGGCCCCATGGGCTCGCTCTTGGCGATGCTCAACGCCCGGTCGACGACGGTCTCTAGCTGCTGCCCATTGCGCAATTCATAATCCCACTTGACCGACTCGCGCAGCATGCCCGCTTGATCGAACATCTCCTGGGTCCAGTGAATGTCGAGGCTACGATGGCCGGCCATGCCGTCTTCGTTAGTCGGCGTGCGTCCCGCCGTAAATAGCATCGGCACATGGCCGCGCGCGGCGTTGAGCAAACCGTTCATGCCGTTGGCGGTGCCGACGTTGACGTGAACCATCACCGCTTGCGGCTTGCCGGTGACCAGGAAATAGCCGATCGCCATGTGCATGGCGGTGTTTTCATGCGGACAGGTAATCGCCGTCGGCACCCGGGTTTCCAACACCTGCGCCTTGGCCAAGGCCTCGACCACCGGCGCGAAGTCCGTGCCGGCGTTGGCAAACCAATAATCGATGCCACGATCGGCCAGCAGTGCCATGTAGGCATCGGCGACACTTACATCGTTGAGCGTTATTTTTCCCATGTTCGATTCTCCATGTCCGGCTGCGTGTTAGTTAAATTTGTCGGGTCTTCAGGCTTTCCTGTGAAGCGCTGCTCGGAGATTGCACCGCCGAGGCGCGGAGGGCGCGGAGTAAAGAGTTTTTGATTAAGTAATTCTCCGAACTCTGCGAACTCTGTGCCTCTGTGGTGAATTCTTTTTAACAGGAAACCCGGAATAATCAATTTTTCAACAAGCCGTGGATTCATTCAGTGCGCCAACGGAATGGCATTTTCCGAGTCTCGATCATGACCCAAGACTCGCGGTCGCCGCGCGCCAATAACTATCGTCGTAAAATCGTTCCGGCCGAGCGAACGGCGGCTGGTATACGCCCATTTCTTTTCTCAGGTCGATGACAGTTTGGATCGCCGCCGGATTGATGCGCGCGCGCGGCACGACTTTGGCGCAGGCGATTTCCGCCGCGGCGCGATTGAGCTTTTCCTGGTCCATCGCCAGTTGCAAGGTTTCTTGCCGATTTTCCGGTTTGAGCAACCAATCTGTTGCGGCGGCCCAGGCGCGGATGAAGCGGACCACCAATTCGCGATGCGCTAACAACCAAGGCCGGAGCGTCCAACCACAGGTCAACGGCCAACCGGGCACGTAATCGTCGCCGCTGGCGAGCAGAATACCGCCGGCGGCCAATGCTTTATCGGAAGCCGGCGGCGTCAACATGGCGGCAACCACGCGCCGCTGTAAAAACGCTTCCAAGCGCACCGGCGAGCTGCCGATGATTTCAATGTCGTACTCGGTGTCGTCAATGCCATGCCTGCGCAGAATTTTCTTGCGGATCAGATCTAGATTGGAATCGCCGGGATCGCCGGCGAGCAGTTTGCCACGGAGCTTTTCTATCGAATCAAATCCCGGCTGGCCGATCAGATAAGCGCTTAGCCCCTCTTCCGCCTGCATGAACAGCATATAATCGACGCCATCCGTGGTTGTCCGCGCGATCATCGTGTCGGCGCTGCTAAGGGTAAAATCCCAGCGCCCTTCGGCCATGCCTTTGTTGTGATCCGGCGCATAGGTGGTCTCGTGAAATCTGACTTCGAGATTTTCCTTGGCGAAAAACCCTTTGTACTGCGCCACCAAATGCGGCGGCCTACGGTTATAACCGGTGGTGCTCAGCACGTCCATGACCATTTCCCTCCGCGCTATCCTTACTACCGCCTCGCGCCTAACGCATCAAGCCCAAAAGAAAAATTTTTCGCTTTTCTCGAAATGACAATCCGAGGGTCGGTCACTTGGCTTACCTGCCGATTCGATGTAACAATCCAGCCGTGAGGGTCAAATCTTTATTCTTGGCATTCGCAGACCGGAAGAGTTAGCCGCGGACCGTTAAATGTGTAGGGTCAAGGACTGGCGCGGTGTTCCGTAGGTGAAGCCTATCTGTTAACCGTCTCTTCCGTCTGACGGTGCCTCACTAGCTCCACCGTAAACCCGTTTCCAGCCCACGCCACCTCAAACCGGACGTGACCCTTTCGGTCATCCGGCTTTCCCGAGTCTGTTCTTCGTAAAACACTATCTGCCTAGTGTGCTGGAGACACTTTCACGCTCGACCGGTAGAAGTATCGGAACGCGTAACTGTTCACGAGTCCCCATTCCTTGTAGATCGCCTCGGTCGATGACGCCGGCACCATAAACCAGTGCGGCTTGCAGTCGGGCGAAACCCTCCGACCTTCGTCGGCCGTAGCCGACTTCGGACGGCGAAGGCCGAAGCGTACCCACCTTCGCCAAGGCTACGGAGGGTACCCACCTCGCATTCATCCACGGGTTTACACCCGTGGCCTTCTGCGAAG
>CAYZJE010000529.1:0-5091 GCA_964478485.1 uncultured Syntrophobacter sp.
TGCTGGTGTAGAAAGTGACGTAGCCGTCGTCCGTGATGGCGAGCCACGAGTCGAGGGAAGTCGGATCGATGTCACCGGAAGGCAGAGTGGCAAACTGCGCGAAGACTTTGCCCGCCGGCGGTAGCAGGTTGAAGCTGACGATTAGCGCGCCGGCGGATTTTAAGAATTGTCTGCGGCTAATGGTTGGGGTTTTCATTTGAGTTTCCTCATTTGCGGATTAGTGAAGAACAGATTCGGAGTCCTTCGACTGGCTCAGGACGAACGGAGAATTGACCGACCGGTTTCGATATTTCCGTTTACGCTGAGCTTGTCGAAGCATTGTTAAATTCCTTTCGTGGTCTACTAAGCCAACTGTCCTGAGGCGCGTTTGACCGCGCGCAGAATACGAAGATGCGTGCCGCAGCGGCAGAGGTTTCCCGCCAACGCTTCTTTGATCTGCGTGTCATTGGGCTTCGGATTTTTGTCGAGCAAAGCTTTGCTGCTCATGATCATGCCATTGATGCAGTAACCGCACTGCACCGCTTGTTCATCGACGAAGGCCTGCTGGATCTTGTGCATCTTCTTGGTATTGCCCAAGCCTTCGAGCGTCGTTACTGGTTTATTCTGCACCGCGCTCACCGGCGTGACGCAGGAACGAATCGCGTTGCCTTCCATGATCACGGTGCAGGAGCCGCACTGGGCCAGGCCGCAGCCGAATTTCGGACCGTTCAATTGTAAGTCGTTGCGCAGAGCGTAGAGCAGCGGCATTTCCGGCTCGGCGTCTAAGACGTGAGTCTTGCCGTTTACTCGCAGAGATATTTTGGCCATGTTTCACTCCTGTTTCTGACGATAGCGTGCTTATAGCACAGGGAACGCGATCGGTGAATTGCCATTCAGAGCTTGGCGAGGGCGATCGCGATGGTGCCGGCTACAACCAGCGTGGCGCCGACGACAGTACGGGTGGTGATCTTTTCGACGTCGCGTAAAAACAGTTTGCCGAACAGCACGAGCCATAACGGGAGGGTTGCAGTGAGCGGTGTGACCATGACGACGGGGCCGAAGCTGAGTGCGTAGAGCACCAGCAGAAGTCCCAGCGATTCAAAGCTGCCGCCGGCGATGAAGTAAACCATCGACTCTCGGTTCCAGACGAGTTTGCCTTTGGTGGTCGGAAGCGCGAGATAGGATGCCGTGCAGAATAATCCGATGACGCCGACCACCGCGCCGAAAAAGATCGGCTCGTCGGAGAAGCGCAAGGCGTAGCGACGGATCGGGTAGACGATGCCACCCAAGATCGCGGCAAGCAGTGGCGCGATGATGTACCAGGGGCGAAAGTTTTTGACATGTTCGTCGGCGTGCCAGGAGATGAGCAAGATGCCGCCGACCACGAGTGTGGTGCCGAGAGCGATCGCCGCCGTCATTTGCTCGCCGAGAAAAAAGATCGCGATGGCGGCGCTCCAAAGCGGAACGGAGGCGCGGATCGGACCACTGCGGGCGGCGCCGATCTTTTCGATGCCGATGTAGGTCAGCTGGCGCACGACCGCTTGCAAGACTCCGGCGATGGCGAAGAGCATGAGGACGAAGGGCGTTGTCTTCGGAATCCCGGTAATCGTCAGCACAATGGTAAACAGCGTGACGGCTTGAATCAGCAGGGAGACAAAGGTGATGGTGATCGGCGTGGAATAGCGAAGGCCGCGCTTGGACAGAATGAAACTTAAGGCGTAGGCGATGGCCGCCGCGAGGGCGAAGATTTGGACGGTCATGGAAGTTTAAGTCGGAGCCGGAGAGCTAACCACAAAGGGCCTAGCGCGGCAAAGCCGAAACCAAATCTCGGAATATCTCTCGCAAAGGCGCTAAGGCGCAAAGGTTTTAAGAAATAAAGTCTTTTCCGAACTTGGCGTCTTTGCGCCCCTTCGACGGGGCTCAGGACATGCTTGGCGAGAGGAATATCCGATTCCGAAAACCGTATAGTTAACTCTGCGTCCCCAGCGTCGCCGCGGTGAAATTTCTAATCTTCTATCCCGCTTTCTCCGGCCGCGGTTCTTCCTTGACGAAGCTTAACAAAAACATGCCGGCCAGATAAGTCGATGCGGCCACGAGGAATGCCGGCGTGAAGCCGTGCTGCTGCATGACGTAGCCGACGATCAAAGTCCAGATCGGCCCGGAGATACAGCCAACAAAATAGTAGATTGAAAAGGCCGCATCGGTGAGATCGTCTTTGGCGAAATCGCTGATCATGGTTTGCGTCAGAGAGCCGCGCGCTTCGACGACGCTGCCGTAGAGAATCAGGTTAAGATAAAAAAGCGGGCCGAGCGAAGTCTGGTAAGCCAACCAGACGGTCATGAGCGCGGATAAAAAGAGCGTGATCTGGGTCACGATGGCGCGCCGTCCCACCCGATCGGAAAACCAAGCGATGGCGAGCGGACCGACCAGACCGGCGCCCTGGAGCACGGTTAAGAACAGTCCGCCGACGGGCGCGCTGACGCCGTAGCGCTCCATGAAGAAGGGCACGAGATAGGTGAGATTGATACCGGTGCCCCGTCCAGCGGCGCCGACCATTAAAACCAGCGACGTGAATAGAATGTTGCGATTCTTGAGACAGGTGCGATAGGCGGCGAGATTGGCTTGAAAAGCGCCGCTGCGGCTTTTGACTTCCTCTGCTGCGCCAGCGTGCTCACGGACCACGAAGAGCAGAAGTCCCATCACGAGACTCACCAGCCCGAACATGACGAACGCCGCACGCCAATCCATGTAGAGCAACGCGATGGAGGCGAGACCGGGGCCGATGAAACTGCCGAAGCTGCCGGCCGAGTGATGAAAGGTGAGCGCCCAGCCGCGCGCCGTGGGATAAAAGCGCGACAGGATGCTCGACCCGAGCGGATGTTGCGGACTCGACCCGGCGTCGATGGCGACGCGGGCGACTAGCAGCTGCGGATAACTGCCGACGAAATATTGAGCGATCGCCGACAGACCGACGATCACGTTACCGCTGCCGAGGATCACCGTGCGCTTGAACATGCCGGTAAACAGACCGTAAATGACCTGCAAACCTTGGCCGACGAAATTGGAAATCGCCGACAGCGCGCCCAGTTGCAGCAAGCCGAAACCTAACTCCTTCATCATCACCGGAAAAATAACCGAGGTGATACTGTATTGGAGGTGATTCAAAACATGACAGCCGCTGATCAGGCTCAAAGCCAGCCGTTTTTGCTTCAGTGTCGCTTCGAGCGTCGCTGTCTCGGCCGTTGATGTTGCGGCAGCGGCGACGGTGGATGGATCGCTCATGGGTTCGAATACCTTGGAGTGATGGATTATTGTCTATAGCATCTCGCGTCTGGCGTCTAGTGTTTGTCGTCTAGGGTTTCGGATAGATAGCCGGAAATGGGCTTTGTCCCAAACGCTAAACACTAGACGCTAAACCCCAGACCGATTATTCGGCCTCGGCGTGGTCGCCGGGCTGTAATTGGCCATGGTGAAACTAGCGGCGACGCCTACGATCATCAGGATGAAACCAGTTAAGAACGCGTACCACAGCGCGTCGCCTAGGCTGGCGATTAAGCGTGGCAGCAGTTCGGCTGAAATTTGCCCGCGGGTTGCCGGCTCCAAGAGGTTCTGCGGATTGGCGAGCTTCTCCCAGACCGAAGCCGTGACATTGGTGTTCGCCGCGCGCAGTTGGCTCAGCGACTTTTGCATTTGGCCGAGCATCACCGTGCCCATTAAGCTGACGGCAAAAGCGCCGCCGAAGGTGCGAAACAACATAAGCGTCGAGGTCGCCACGCCTATTCTATGATGGGCGACGGCGGTTTGCGCCGCGACCAGTGTGGTGAGATTGGCCATGCCCATGCCGATGCCAATCGCGCTTGCGCTGAGAACTACCGCGGCAATGCCGAAATTAAAATACGGGACGATGAACACGCCGTAACCAAGTGCGAGTAGCAACATGCCGGCGGCGGCGACGAGTCGATAACCGATTTTGTTGATGGCTTGACCGGCGATTAGACTGCCGATCGTCCAGCCCATGCTCAGCACGAGGAGGACGAGTCCCGTGCCCGTAGCGGTTTTCCCCATTACGCCTTGGAGATAGAGCGGCAGGTAACTGATCGCGCCGAACACACCCATGGCGCAGAGCGTCGCGATCGCAATCGACGATTTATAAAGACCGATGTGAAATAGATCGAGCGGGATGATCGGTTCGGCGGCGCGCCGCTCGATGAAATAGAAGATTACTAGGATGACCGTGCCGGCAACGATGAGACCGACGGTTTCGGCGTTCAACGGATGGCGCGCGTGAGCGCTCCGTGCCAGGGCGTAGAATATGAGCAGCAAGCCGACGAGCAGCGTGCCGGCGCCGGCGAGATCGAGCTTGGGTGTGCGCCGTTCGCTGCGCTCTTCTTTGAGACCGATAACGATCAGCGCCGTCGCAATGGCGACCAGCGGCAGGTTGACGAAGAAGATCCAGCGCCAACTGGTGTATTCGACAATCAAGCCGCCGGCGAGGGGGCCGAAGATCGACGCGATGCCCCAAATACCGCTAATGAAGCCTTGAACTTTTGCCCGCTGATCGGCGGGAAAGAGCACGCCGATGACGATGAACGACAACGCGTAGATCGCGCCGCCGCCAAGTCCCTGGACGGCGCGAAAGACGATCATCGCTTCCATGCTTTGCGCCGCGCCACAGAGGATCGAACCAAGCAGAAAGATAGCGATACCGACGAGCATCAATCTGCGTTTGCTGAACAGATCGGCGAGCTTGCCGAAGATCGGCGTGGTTAAGGCCGAAGTGAGCATGTAGATCGAAAAGACCCAGCTGTAGAGCTCCAGGCCGCCCAACTTGGCGACGATGGTCGGCATCGACGTGCTGACGATGGTGGCGTCGATGGCAAAAAGGAAAATCACCAGCATGACGCCGAAGGCGGCGAGATTGCGTTTGGATGTGTCGCTATGGGTTGTTGATTGGGGCGAGTCCACGGTGTCCGGCTGCTGCGAATGTAGCAGACTTTCTTTTAACTGGTTCGCGCCGGGAGTCAAGCAAAGCTGAAGAAACGCGTTACGTTGACATAAGGCTTATAGCACGTATAAGACCTATCATCACAGTAACGAAGAGACGCTTAATGC
>CAYZJE010000530.1:0-5168 GCA_964478485.1 uncultured Syntrophobacter sp.
GGCTGCGCAACGGCAACGTGCTGCTAATTTGCTTGGCTCAGTTGCCGCAGCATCTCGTTTCGCAGGTCACGGGCGGCCGGCCCGGCACCGAGCACAATGGCGAAATGTATGCGGACTATCTCGTCGAGATGACCACGGATGGACAAATCGTTTGGCAGTGGCGCACTTGGGAGCACCTCGATCCGGTGAAAGACTGCATCACGGCGGTGCAAGATCAGCGTGAAGCGTGGACCCATGCCAACGGTCTTGCCGAGATGGCGAACGGCGACATCGTTGTGAGCTTTCGTAATATTTCCACCGTCATCATCATCGATCGAAAGACGGGTGAGATTATCTGGAAGCTCGGCGCGCCGCCGCTCTCCGGTCAACATGCGCCGATGCCGCTGCCGAATGGCAATTTACTTTTGTTCGACAATGGGCCGCACCGGTTAGATCATACGATGACTTTTTCGCGGATTATCGAAGTCGAGTTGGCGACCAAGCAAATCGTTTGGAAGTACCAGGAGAGGCGGGAGTATGAATTTTACAGCCCGCGGATTTCCAATGCTCGGCGCTTGCCGAATGGCAACACGATGGTCTGTGAAGGCGACTTTGGCCGCTTCTTCGAGGTGACATTTGAAGGTGAATTGGTTTGGGAGTACGTCAATCCTTATTTTGGCGAAGGACCGAACGGGTTGAACAACCGCGTGTTTCGCGCTTACCGATACAGTGAAGCTGAGGTTGATCGGGCCAGGGCCACGGCAGAGAATCGATGACGATCGTTTTGCCAAAACGATCACAGACAGCGGTGATCGAGATATGACGTTACTACTCACTATCGTCCAAATTAGCCTCAAACTTTCTCAGCAGGCCTTGATCTAGCTGTATTATTTTGGAACTGTTGCAGTTTTCAAAACGAGACCCTCCGGGCATTTCCTCTCCCTCGACGGGAGAGGACAAAGGTGAGGGTGCTGATTCGACACCCCTCATCCTAACCTTCTCCCGCAAGAGACTGTGTCGCAATTCACTAGGAGCCCTTCGACGCGCTCAGGGCGAACGGATAAGTACTTGAATTCGCGATCGAGCAATACCGTTCGTGGTGAGGTTCTCGAACCATGAACGGTATTGCGACACAGTCTCCAAGGGGAGAAGGAACGATTCGGAGATCAAGAAGGAGCATTTGCGTTGACAGAGCTTCTCGATATCAGCATTACAGAAACTTAATTCGGACAAAAATGATTTCTACGAATGATTTTGTTCGGGTAATTTTCAGGTAGCGCAGCCGAGCCCTTTTGGAATAGTATCGTCGAGATCAAGGAGGCCTTTATGAGCAAATTTCGCATTGAGCCGCATGGACGCCTGCAGGAATGGGTTGCCGAAGAAAAGGGATATTTTAAAGAAGAAGGGTTGGACTACGAATTCGTCAATTCCTACGTGGCCGGAGAATCCGGCTACGCTGCGGTCCAGTCCGCGGAGTCGGCGGCGCCGGAGGTGAAACGCGGCGCCTTCGAAAACATGGAACGCGGGCGCGCCGCAGACGTAAGCTGCGCCTGTCACTGGGCGGTCAATATGGCTTCTTCCTCGGGACACGGCAGGATGTGGGGACATGCCTACTCGGTGACGCCGTCCGCCATCGTTGTCGCGCCGGAATCCCCAATCAAAAAGCCGCGCGACCTGGCCAACGTCGAAGTCGGCGTGGGCTATCACTCGGGCAGCTATTTTTCGGCAATCCAGGCGCTGGAAAATATTCTCAAGCCTGATGAGCTGAAGCTGCGCTATATCGGTCAACCGCGCGATCGATTGGCCGCGCTGCTCGACCGCAAAATAGCTTCCGTGAACTTGTTCGGCGCTCCATTATACCTGGCAGAGCAACAGGGCTTTCACAAAGTACTCGACACGACTTTCATGATCGGCTTCCTATTGCACAAAGACGCCGAACTTCAGGATGTAAAACGCTACTTCAACGCGCTGCAGCGTGCCCAACGGGACATCGACATCGTGCCGGAGCGCTATAAGCACTATTTTCTCAAAGAACTACCGGAGAAATATCACGGCATGATCGATGTCAATGGCTTCGGACCTGGCGAGCGGCTGATATTCGAGCCTTACACGCGGGAAATGTTCGAACGGACCCATCGCTGGATGGAGGAGTCTAAGCTCTTTCCTGAAGGCCAGACCGGGACCGCCGATTACAGCGATTCGATCGCTGTTTGAGCAACGATGGTGCGAGTTGCCAAGCTGGCTGCGCACACCGTGAAGGTTTAGGGGCAGGCTCCGGGGGGCATCCAGGTGACGGACAGCGTCCGTCATACCGTTGAAAAACGGTATCCAGGTTAAGGGGACGGGGATGGACCCCGGTTTTCACCGGGGTGACGATAAGGCATGGATTCCCGCTTTCGCGGGAAAGACGGATCGGGCAGTCAACTTCCAGTCGACATGGTTCAAAATCTCTCGGCTTCGAGCCAAGGGTTGCTTTATGGAGACCTGACATGGCAAAGGGCAAACTCAGACATATTGCGATCTCGGTTCCTGATAAAGAAAAATCCGCAAAATTTTACCAAGAGACCTTCGGCTTCGAGCGTGTCTCGCACTCGCGGGTTGCGACGCGGCTCTCGGATGGGGTGATGAACATCACGCTACTCCAGTTTGAGACCGAGGCGGACGCCGGCGACGAGCGCGGCAAAGACTTCGTCGGGCTGCATCACTTCGGTATCTGGGTCGACGACATCGAGACCGCCACGCAGGCAATCGAAACCAACGGCGGCAAAAATCATCTCGGCCCGACGGCGCATGTGCCGGAGAACGCCGAGCACAAGTTCCGCGACCCTAACGGCATTGTGTTCGACATCTCAACGCACGGCTGGGACGGCGCCAAGCGATGACGGATCTCGATCGTTTGCCGCCATTCGCGCTAAAAGTGAGTGACGATGAAGAAGATTGCGTTAAACAACTACACGACGGACAAGTATTATCCGAAGATCGTCAAAGCGGTCGACGCTGAGTTGCAGTCGCGAAACTTCGTCACGCCCATCGAGGTGTTCATCTCGATGGCACTGCTTGAACGGCGCGACGTGGATAACTGGCGCGCGGGCCGGATTCTGTACTTAGAGCAAGTTGTAGGATGCAATCTCTCAAAGGCCAGCCGCATCCTGCGTATTCTTCGCTTCCACGCCCATGACTTGAATCTCAAGCCATCGATGACCGTTTACAAAAGAAAAACCGCCGGTGGAAAAGTTCCGCTGCGATTTTCTAAATCGGGTGAGAAAAATATCGAGGAGGCTTACGCACGGCATTTCGTAAGATTGGGGAAGTCTAATATTCGCGATCTGCTCGACGCGGAGCATGACGTCGACGCGCACGCGAATAGTGAATCGTGAAGTTCTCGTTCCGCGGAGCAGTATTGCGGCGAATGGTTACGCCCAGAGATCAGCGAGCTGGATCGTCAGACCGGGGAAAAGTGACGGCGTAAACACATTGTCATTTTGGACCTTGATAACGAGGTTGTATTGGTCTCCAGATAGTTCATAGGCTTCGAGAACCTGCGGGTCCGAATCTAAGAGCCAGTAGTGCGGCACACCGTACTTGGCGTATAACTGCGCTTTGGTTGTGCGGTCGTTCTGTTGAGTCGTGGGTGAGAGAATCTCGACGACAAGTGTGGGCGCCCCTTCGATGGCGCGTCCAGTTATGATATGCCCCCTATCGTGAGCAATGAAAATCAGATCTGGTTGAACGACCGTAGTGGGTGCAAGTATGACATCAATGGGGGCAGCAAAGACTTCACCGAGGTTGTTGGCAAGGACATGGCCATCGAGAAACCGGAGAAGGCGGCGGGAGACACGCTGATGGTTTACACGCGGTGCAGGAGTCACGGAAAGGTCTCCATCTAAGATCTCGTAACGATTTCGATCGTCGGGTAGCGAACAATAGTCTTCGTAGGTAAGGATGATTTTCCCTGGAGGGATACTTTGAGCAAAAGTTGTAGACATGGCATCTTTCTCAAGCGCGTTAAAGATTCTCTTCGAAAAGCATGGAACAAGCTCGATGGGTTGTCAAGTCGTGGAATGACGAGACTGGGTGTGATCCGAATCATAATTCCAGCCCTGTTTTTCACCATCTTCGGATTCTCTCTAATTCACGCCGCTGACAAGATTCGCATTTCCATGACCGGCTTCGCCGGACAATTCATGACCTTTCCGTTGGCGCAGAAGCGCGGCTTTCTCAAAGAAGAGGGGATCGAAGCTGAGATCATTCGCATCTCGGCGGCGGCCGGCAGAGCGGCGTTGAGCGGTGGGGAAGTGGATTACTCCACCGGCATCGGCGGGACGGCGATCGGCGGCGCGCTGTCGGGGATACCGGTTCGCGTGGTCGCCTGCTATGTGCCGGCGCCGGTGCTCGCGCTGGTGGCGCGGCCTGAATACAAGACCGTCCAAGCGCTCAAGGGCAAGACTGTGGCGGTTCTGATCGCCGGCGGCGTCGCGCACTTTGCCGCCCGGGCGATCGCCAGGCACTTCGGTCTCGATGCCGAGAAGGAGTTGAAGTATCTCGCCGTGGGTCCGCCTGATGCGCGCTATGCGGCGCTCACTCAGGGTTTGGTCGAGGCGGCGGTGCTCGGGCCGCCGCTGGATTTCGAGGCGCGCAAGCAGGGCTTTAATATTCTTGCCAGGGCCAACGATATTTTCGTCTTCCCCGAGACCGGTTTGGTTACCAGCGTAAACAAAATCCAAGAGAAGCCCGATGAGATCAAGCGCATGATTCGCGCCGGTATCAAAGCCAACCGCTACATTCGCGGCAACCGCGACGGCACGATTCAATTCTTGATCGAGTGGCTCAAGCTCAATCGCGAGATCGCCACGGCCACCTACGACAGCGTCGTTAAAGTCTATGATGACGATATCAATCTGTGTGACAAAGGGCTGCGCTTGGTAATCGATGAGACCAAGAAGACCATGAAGTTGAGCCGCGATGTTCCCTACAGCGAAATCGCAGATCTCTCGATTCTGAGGGAGGCGCAGCGGGAATTAGGGATTCAAACGAGATAGACTGTCCGCAGTCTTTAACTTACCGAGAGAACGGCGATTCGAAGTTCCAATCGAAGCAACTCGAAATCGGTAAAATTGGCAGTAACGACTGTAGCGCCATGGCGTCGGGCGGTGAGGGCTATCAAGGCATCGTTTTGAAACTCACGCCGC
>CAYZJE010000531.1:0-2179 GCA_964478485.1 uncultured Syntrophobacter sp.
GTCAAGATAACGGCGATGGGGTTAGCTACGCTTCGCTGAAGTTAAAAGGCTAAGGGCCAATGCAAATTGCAGATTGCAGAATGCAAAATGCAGAATTGTCGGAAAGCACCGACAGTATTGAGATGATTAGAAGCGATCTTAGTTTCCGAAAGTTTGCCTTCTGCAATTTGCACTATCCATTCTGCAATGAATAACTCGCTCTATTTTAAGCAGCTCGAAATCGGCCCGATGCAGAACTACGTCTATCTGATCGGTTCGACCGAGACGCGCAAGGTCGCCGTCGTTGACGCGGCGTGGGAAATCGACACGATTCTCAAAATCGCGGCGCAGGACGAGATGGAAGTAACCCATGCGTTTGTCACACACACGCATCCGGATCATGTCGGCGGCGCGTTTGCCGGAAACGATATTCCAGGAATCGCGGAGCTACTCAGTCGCTGCAAGGCTAAAGTTGTCGTGCACAAGGCTGAAGCCGAAGCGGACGCGTTAAAGGGACTGTCGTCGTCTGATATCATCAAAGCTGACAGCGGCGACAAGATCGATGTCGGCGGCGTGGAGATTCAGCTCATGCACACGCCTGGGCACACGCCGGGCTCGCAATGTTTTCTGGTCGACGGACGAGTGGTGTCGGGCGACACGATGTTTATCGACGCTTGCGGCCGCGTCGATTTTCCCGGCGGCAATGCCGAGCAGATGTATTACAGCCTGACGCAGAAGTTGATGGCGCTGCCGGATGACACGATTCTCTTCCCCGGCCACAACTACGCGCCGCTGGCTCACGCGACGATCGGTGAGCAGAAAAAGACCAATCCGTACTTGAGATTTGGCTCGCTGAAGCAATTTCTCGCGGCCATGGGCTATCGCTGAGCGCGGTACCACTGGTCGTTAATGATCGGCTAGCTGCGTTTGGTTAACCGCTTCCTGATCCACGCCGGATTTTTGCGGCAATCCAAGGCTGCATGGACACGAACCACTTCGCCTTCTACGTCGTAGTAAATGGCAAACGGAAAGCGCTTGGAGAGGGAGCGGTGATAGCCGTAGACGATTGGGTGAATTCCGGCGAAAAGTATCAGCGAATCGATGTCTGAGAAAATGCAATCGAGAAAGTAGTATCCGACTCCGGCTTCGATTTTTTCGTAGAAGCTGAAGCCCTCGATCAGGTCCTCTTGGGCCTCATCCAGAATTTCAATTTTCACGATACTTTGTTGCGGATGGCGATTTTAGCGGTCTCCCAGTCTGTAAATTGACCCTGGCCTTCGGCGACTCGCTGCCGGCGCTCATCGAGGACCTCTTTGTGCCAGGGAGGCGATTCAACCGAGTCAGGACAACGGCTGAGATCCTCCCAAAGCAACTCCATCGCGGCAAGCTTCTCTTGGACGGTCATTTCCGTTAACGGCAGGTACTTTGACATGGCGCTAGTATACCCCAGCAACGGGCCGATTCAAATCTCAGTCAATTTTAGTCAGGCGTGACTTTCTCTCCTCGCAGCGAGGGCTACTTGACGTATTTATTCGTCCAGAGCACGCCCTCTTTCGCCGATGGGGTTTTGCTCTTATCTTTGACGATGCCGACGGAGATGGAGAAGTCGACGACTTTCTTTCAACCTTCCTCGTTCATGTTGCCCCAGGGCGGCATCGCCGGCGCGGTGCCAAATTGCAAATTCCAGATTTCAAAAAGCTGGCGCCCGGATTCATGCTGGAATTTGGAATCTGTATTTTGAAATTTGGCATATGGCATGCCGAGCGCAGCGAGGCTAAGGTTTGCCGACGTATTTGTTCGTCCAAAGCACGCCCTCTTTGTTCGAAGGAGCTTGGGCCTCTTTGACAATACCCGCGCCAGTTGCAAAGTTTATAACCTTTTGCCATCCCGCGGCATTCATGGTTCCCCAGGCAGGCATGGCGCCGGCGACCATGTTGTAAGAAAGCTCAAAAACGCTATCGTCCAATTTAACGCCGAGTCGGTGGCTGCGCAGTGCCGCTTTCGCTTCTTCGGGTTTGCTGTGGAACAACGCGCCGCCGCGCGATATCGCGCGCGCCACCGCCATGGCGATTTTGGGGTTCGCCTCGACGTAGTCCGGACGGACCATGAGAACTTCATAGGGGTAATCAGTCAATTCCGGCACTTCGCCCTTTCCGAGTGGGATCAGGACGTAGCCCTTGCCGCTGGGCTCGGTGATTTC
>CAYZJE010000532.1:0-5280 GCA_964478485.1 uncultured Syntrophobacter sp.
ACCAATACCGTGTCGCCCACTTTAGTCTTGGTTTGGGTCGTCACGACGAGGTCGTTGGCCGGCTCTTTGCCGGTGCCATCGCGCAGATGGAGCCAGTTCTTGCCCATGATGGCCTCGTTGTATTTGACGACTTTGCCGCGCAGCGTCACTCGCTTGCCGTTGAGCTTGTCCTTTTCTTGATAAATTTCCTGCACCGTCTTGCCACCCTTCGGCTTGACGATATTAGAGAAGTCGAACTTGGGTGTGGCCGGCGCGGCGCCACCGTGCGTGTCCATTTTAGGATGGCCTTCGGGAAGTGGCGCGCTGGCCGATCGAGCGACGCCGCCGGCGTATTGATCCAAGGCTACAGCACTCGTGCCGAAAATGCTGACCGCTAATACAAGCCGGCCGGCTGACCAAAAGGTTTTTCTCACTGTTTCTCCTTCGCTGAAATATTTGTGTCGGACTGAATGGTAATCATCGCAACCGTTGCCACTTTCTTCACCGATATAATTAATCCAAGAAAAAATTAATTGGCAGGCTAGAGCCTATCTCCGATTTTACGCAAGAACTCTTTGCGCCAGAAATCCCCTAAGTCGCCTTCATGGCATCGGCGATCCATGCGCTCACCGAAGCCGGCGAGGGAATACGCCCCGACGAAACAAGTTTTTCGTTAATCACCAGCCCGGGTGTGGACACGACGTCATAAGCCAAGATGTCGTTGTAATCGGTCACCTTGGCGAACTCTGCCGTAACGTTCATGTCGCTTGCGGCCTTACGGGCGATCTCCTCCAAGCGTTTACAATTGGCACAGCCAGGGCCGAGAATTTTGATGGTCAACATATCGAAACCTCCTGCATGATCAAAACGTTTGCCCTTGTTTAGCGTCTAGCTGATGATTACGTGGGTTCACCAGCCATAAAGCGAGCCCCAGCAGCGTCAGAAATAGCGCGAGATACAGGACGCCGACTCCCAGGCTCATCCCGTCCACCCACGCGCCGTAGATAAGACCAGCAACCGTGCTGAAAAGCGCAACCCAGCCGACATAGGTCCAGGTCTTGAGTTTACCGATGATGGCGGAAAGGATCAGGATGCTTTGCAGACTGAGCTCCGGATCGGCCATGAGATATGCCAGCAGCGGGCCGCGGTGCATGCCCAGGCGGAGAAACATTTGAGCGATCGGCACTTCCACCAACGTCGGAAAGTACATGAAGACACCGAAAGCGACGCCGGTCAGATTACCGAGGAGCGTGTTGCTTCCGGCCAGGCTTTCGATCCACTCCGGGCGGATCAGAACCCGGATGACACCGACCAAAAACACCCCAACCACCAGCAGCGGAAAGATCTGTTTGACGAAGCGCCAAGACTCCCACAACCAGTCGCGCAATGCATCATCGCTGAGATAGGCGCGGCCGAGCTGGAAGAGCACGGCCAGCGCCAACAACACGCCGAAAAACTTACCGGTGAACCCGACACGCAACCCGGTAGGCGTCGACTGCATGTTCAGGGCAGCCACCAATAGCGTCCAGCCAATCAGAGCTATCGCCGCCCTTGTCCACGCACTGAAACCTTCGTGGATGCGCTCGAAGCCACGCCATGAAGCCAGCCCAATGGCTGCGAGCAGGAGAATCAAAATCACACCCTGTAGCGAAATGCCTTCTTCCCCTTTGCCGGCATCGAAAGGAACCAGGCGGTCGAGCAGCGCCTGAAACTCCTGTGCCCCCGGCAGTGGTAGGTTCGTGTTAAGGTAGGAACCGGTGAGAAAATCGAGCTTCAACGTGCCGAAAAGCAGCAGTGCAATCCAGCTGAGCAGAAAAATCAACGCACTGCGGCTAATACCTTTAACGCTCTGCGCCGCGAACATCTGGCTGGTCGCCGCATCATGGGCTGCGTCCTCCGAGCGAAACAGCAGGGCCATGATCAGGCCAATGCCGATACCGAATGCAAGTGAGAGAAAAAACCGGGCCAAGGCCAAGTCGACGCCGATGACACTGCCGGTGTAAACCAACGCCAAGACGTTAGCCGCAGGGGCGAAAAAGAGAAACGTAATTGCGGGGCCGATGCCGGCGCCCTTTTTGTAGATACCGGCGAAAAGCGGCACGATCGTGCAGGAACACACCGCCAGCAAGCCCCCCGCCAGTGCAGCCGCCGGATACGAAACCGCTTGCCGCGTGTTGCGGCCAAGAAAACGCGTCACGCTTTCCTTTGGGATTAGCGCGGTCATCGCCCCGGCAATATAAAATGCTGGTAACAGACATAAGAGCACATGCGCCGCTAGGTACGCCGCTAGATTACCTAGCCCGCCACGTATTGCATTGACTAAGAACGCCGCGACATCCATTACCAGCTCGATTCTCGTCGCCGAATAACTAAATACATTTGATGCCACTCCTCCATGATCACGCTGGATGATCGTTAGAAAATCTAACCGTCGAGAATCTTAGCCCTCCGGTGTGAACTACAGTTTGTAGCCGATCTTGCGCAGCAGCTCTTTGCGCCACGCGATGCCTCGCTCGTCTTCGATGCCCTTGCTCTTGCCGCCGTCGATGACGCCCATGATACCGCGGCCTTGATCGGTTTCGGCGAGCACGACTTCGACGGGATTAGCGGTGGCACAGAAGATGCGGCAAACTTCGGGGACCATTTTGATCGCATTGAGAATACTGACGGGGAAAAAACCGGCGCCAAGAAAAATTATGAAGCTATGGCCGGCGGACATCGCCAGGGCGTTGCGCTTGGCCAGTTCGATCATCGCTTCGTCGGTGCCGCTCCAACGGATCAGCATTTCTCCGGAAGATTCACAGAACGCGAGGCCGAACTTGATGCCGGGAACGGACTGCGCCAGCGCTTCGTGAATATCCTCGACGGTCTTAATGAAGTGGCTTTGACCGAGAACGAAGTTGATCTCCTCGGGCTTGTCAATCTTCACGGTCAGCAATTGCACGTACGACTCCTCGCAGCGTCAACTTTAAAACTGGCGACTTCAACCGGCGCGAATCAGCAGCACCGGAACGCGCGAGTGCTGGATGACTTTCTCGGCGACGCTGCCGAGCAGCCAGCGACCGATACCGGATCTGCCGTGAGTCGACATGGCGATCAGGCTATGCGCAGTCTTGGCCGCCAGATCGATGATTTCACTCGCGGCATCGCCTTCCATCGCGGTGCCAATGACCTCAGCGAAACCTTCGGCACGCAGCGATTCGACTTTGCCTTCAAGATAGCTCTCGGCCGCTTTTTGCATCGCGTCTCTAAACTGCGTCGCCCCCTGCGCGATCACGCCATCGGCGACTATATAAGCATCGCTGGGCAACGCATAAACGCGCAGCAACTGCACCGCGAGTTTCAGCCCTTTCGCTAACGCAACGGCATGAGGCATGGCTCTTTCGGCAAGTCCCGAGCCGTCGAGCGGTACGAAAATCGTTTTTAACTCGATAGCCGTAGCCAGATCGGCGTTCTCGATCGGTCGAACCAGGAGCAAAGGATTCTGCGCCGACTGTGTAACTTTACTGGCGACGCTACCGATCAGCCAACGGCGCATGCCGGACATCCCATGGGTCGCCATGGCGACGAGACAACTTGGCTCAGCCCCGGCGCGGCGCACGATCTCCTCGGCGGGCTTGCCGTCGGCTTCGATCAAATCGATCCGCTTAACCGCCGACAAATACTTGGCGGACGTTTGTCGCAAATACTCTTTACCCGAGCGCGGCGGCCATTGAGCAATTTCAACGTCGTTCACCCAGAGTAGCTCCACGGGGATATTGTACGTTACGGCGAGAGAACGAACGTAGGGAAGAATTTGTTCGGCTAATGGAGAGCCGTCCAATGGCACTAAAATTTTGCTATACATGACACCCGCCTTGGTTATGCACGCCAAGCTAACTCTGCGCCCGCAGCACCAGCACCGGACCGGCAGCGTGGCGTACCACGGTTTCGGTGACGCTGCCGAGCACCCAGCGCTTTACGCCGGAATATCCATGGGTGCACATGGCGATCAGATGATCCGGAGATTCGCGCCCCAAGGAGATGATCTCGTCGGCACTCAAGCCTTCCTTGGCGAGATAAGAAACCTTTTCGATTCCCTGCCGCTTCAACTCCGCGGTTTTGTTTTCTAGATAGTCGGTGGTTTCCTCGCGCAGCCGCGCGAGGAATGATTCGAGGTTAAGCGGATCATAGAACCCTTCACCCGCACTGTAAGCACCGTAGGGCACCGCGTAAGCACGCAGCAAAATAATTTCGAGATCGAGCTGTTTGGCCAATGCGACAACTGACGGCATCACACTCTCCGCCAGTTCAGAACCGTCGAGTGGCAACACAAGCGCTTTAAAAACCGCTTCGCCCCCGGTTACAACCCCTTCCTGAGCGCGCACCACGAGCAACGGACTCGAGGTAGCGCGCAAAACTTTCTCCGTCACACTGCCCAAGAAGAAGCGGTTGAATCCGGAACGGCCATGGGTAGCCATCATGATCAGGGTGTCTTTCTCGGCTGCTGCCATTTCAACGATGATATCCGCGGCCCTGCCTTGCCTGACCAGACAGCGCGCGGCAATACCGGAAAAGCTCTCGGCGATTCCAGCCAAATAAACAGCGCTCCGGCGCGCCTCATCCTTGGCTATCCTGTCTAAGAACAGGCCGTCAGCGGCCGAAACGCTGCGCGCCAGTTCAGTAAAATCGACCACCTCCAACAAGTCGACTGGCAGGGCCAATCGCTTGGCGAGCGCCCGCGCGTAGGGCAGAACGTTCTCGGCCGCCTCCGATCCATCCAGAGGTACAAGCATCTTCTTATACATGCGCTTGGTCCCTTCTAGCCGGCCTCGGTCACTTCGCCCGCACTACCAGCACCGGATCGCCGGAATGGCGCACCACGGTTTCGGTCACGCTGCCGAGCACAAACCGGCGCACACCCGAGCGGCCGTGGGAGCACATGGCGATCAAGTTGTCCGGAGTCCTGTGCCCCAAGGCGATGATCTCGTCGCCGGGGAAGCCTTCCTTGGTCGCCGCCGAGACTTTCGCCACGCCGAGCTTTTTAAGCTCCGCCACTTTCTTTTCCAGATACTCGTTCGACTCATCGCGCACGCTGGTAAGCAGCTCGTCATAGTCCACCATATAGCCGTCGTCACCCGCGTAGGCGTTGTACGGAATATGGTAGGCGCGGAACAGCACGACTTCGAGGTCCAACATTTTCGCTAGGGTCGCGACCCCCGGCAAAACAGTTTCGGCCAATTCCGAACCGTCGAGAGGAACGACCACGGAAGTGAGCCTGGCTTCGCCTTCGCCCTTGGCTTCATCCGCGGCGCGGATGAG